>NZ_JBQHUP010000059.1:0-12504 GCF_052065175.1 Dysosmobacter sp. HCP28S3_G4
GGCACAGGCTTTTTGCAGGCATTCGATCCAATACGAGGGGGCTCCCGCCCCCTCGTACTCCCCCTGCAAAAAAAGACTCTTTTCCTTCAGGCAGGGTTTTTCGACAAGCTGGGGAGACCGGACTTCTCGTCCGGTCTCCCTTTGTATTACGCCGTTTCTTTCTTCCGGCAGGTCAGCTGGCCGTCCTCCGCGTCCAGCAGCAGCGTGCTGCCGGCGGGCAGGTCGCCCCGCAGGATCTCCTTGGCGATGAGGGTCTCCGCCGCGCCCTGCAAGTACCGCTTCAGGGGACGGGCGCCGTAGATGGGGTCGAAGCCCCGGTCGATGATGAGGCTCTTGGCCGCGTCCGTCACGTCCAGCTTCAGGGTCTTGTCCGCCAGACGCTGCTTCAGGCCCCGCATCAAAATGTCGATGATGCCGTTCAGGTTCTCCTTGGTCAGAGGCTTGAACAGGATGATCTCGTCCAGCCGGTTCAAAAACTCCGGCCGGAAGGACCGCCGCAGCTCGCCCATAACGGCGTTCCGGGCGTCCTCGGAGATGCTGCCGTCGGCATTGATGCCGCCCAGCAGCTCCTGGGAGCCCAGGTTGGAGGTCAGGATGATGATGGTGTTCTTGAAGTCCACCGTCCGGCCCTGGGAGTCGGTGATGCGGCCGTCGTCCAGAATTTGCAGCAGGATGTTGAACACGTCCGGATGGGCCTTTTCCACCTCGTCGAACAGCACCACGGAGTAGGGCTTCCGCCGGACGGCCTCCGTCAGCTGGCCGCCCTCGTCATAGCCCACGTATCCCGGAGGCGCCCCGATGAGCCGGGACACGGAGAACTTCTCCATGTACTCCGTCATGTCGATGCGCACCAGGTTGTGCTCGTCGTCGAACAGGCAGTCCGCCAGCGATTTCGCCAGCTCCGTCTTGCCCACGCCGGTGGGGCCCAGGAACAGGAAGCTGCCGATGGGCCGGTTGGGGTCCGCGATGCCGGCCCGGGACCGCTGGATGGCCTCCGTCACCAGCCGGACGGCCTCGTCCTGGCCCACCACCCGCTTGTGGATGATCTCGTCCAGCCGCAGCAGCTTCTCCCGCTCGCCCTCCATCAGGCGGCTGACGGGGATGCCGGTCCACTTGCCCACGATGTCGGCGATCTCGTTCTCCGTCACCGTGTCGTGGACCATGGAGTTCTCGGCGGTGTGCTGCTCGGCGGCGGCCTCCGCGTCCTTCAGCTGCCGCTCCAGGGCGGGCAGGTCGGAGTATTGCAGCTTGGCGGCCTTCTCGTATTCCAGATTGGCCTGGGCCCGCTCGATCTCCCCCTGGAGCTGTTCGATGCGGGTCTTCAGCTGCTTCACACTGTCCACGCCGCTCTTCTCCGCCTCCCAGCGGGATTTCATAGCGTTGAACTGCTCCTTCTCGTTGGCCAGTTCCTTCTTCAGCTCCGCCAGACGGTCTCTGGACAGCTGGTCGTCCTCCTTCTTCAGGGCCATCTCCTCGATCTCCTGCTGCATGATCTTCCGGCGCAGATCGTCCAGCTCTGCGGGCATGGAGTCGATCTCCGTGCGGATCATGGCGCAGGCCTCGTCCACCAGGTCGATGGCCTTGTCCGGCAGGAACCGGTCGGTGATATACCGGTCCGACAAAGTGGCGGCGGCCACCAGCGCGTTGTCGTGGATGCGGACGCCGTGGAAGATCTCGTAGCGCTCCTTCAGGCCACGGAGGATGGAGATGGTGTCCTCCACCGTGGGCTCATCCACCTGCACCGGCTGGAACCGGCGCTCCAGGGCGGCGTCCTTCTCGATATACTGGCGGTACTCGTCCAGAGTGGTGGCGCCGATGCAGTGCAGCTCACCCCGGGCCAGCATGGGCTTCAGCAGATTGCCCGCGTCCATGCTGCCCTCGGTCTTGCCGGCACCCACGATGGTATGCAGCTCGTCGATGAACAGGATGATCTTTCCCTCGGACTTCTTCACCTCGTTCAGCACGGCCTTCAGCCGCTCCTCAAATTCGCCCCGGTACTTGGCGCCGGCGATGAGGGCGCCCATGTCCAGGGAGAAGATGGTGCGGTCCTTCAAGCCCTCCGGCACGTCCCCCCGGACGATGCGCTGGGCCAGGCCCTCGGCGATGGCCGTCTTGCCCACGCCGGGCTCGCCGATGAGGACCGGGTTGTTCTTGGTCTTCCGGGACAGGATGCGGATGACGTTCCGGATCTCGCTGTCACGGCCGATGACCGGGTCCAGCTCCTTGTTCCGGGCCCGCTCCACCAGATCGGTGCCGTACTTCTTCAATGCGTCGTAGGCCTCCTCCGGGTTATCGGAGGTGACGGGATTGGTCTTCACCTTCGACAGCTCCTCCGTGAAGCGGCTGCGGGTGATGCCGTGGTTTTGCAGCAGCTGCTTCACCTGGGAGGTGCCCTCAGAGAAGATGCCCAGCATCAGATGCTCCACGGAGATATACTCGTCATGGAGCTTCTCCGCCGTCTTTTCCGCCACGCTCAGCACCTTGCCGGTCTCCGGCGAGGCGTAGACGTCGCCGCTGCCGCCGGACACCTTGGGCAGCCGTCCGATAAGGGTGTCCAGCTCCGACAGCAGGCCGTCGCAGTCCACGCCCATCTTTCCGAAGATGGAGGGGATCAGGCCGCCGTCCTGATCCAGCAGGGCGTACAGCAAATGCTCCGGCGTCAGGTACTGGTTCTGGTTTTCCTGTGCCATGCTCTGGGCGGTCCGGAAGGCGTCCAGGGTCTTTTGCGTGTATTTTTCAGCGTTCATGGAAATTCACCTCATTTATATGAAACAATTCAGATCAGAAGGGTCCTGTTCCGCAGGTCCCCCCGATAGGCCAGCTCCACGTCCCGCTCGGACAGTGTGCCGCCCAGATAGCCCTTCAGCAGCCGGTCGAACAGCTGGACATAGTCGCTGATGGCCCCGGCGATGTCCTCCGCCGTGCAGACCCGTCCCCTGGGCATGGCCAGCGGCCGGACGAACCGCCCGTCGTACAGAGAACAGGTGATGGTGCCGCCCAGCAGCGGCGCGAGGCATGCGTCCTCGATCCGGACCCACAGCCGGAAGAACTCCGACATGGCGGCGATGAGTCCCGCAGACTGGGTGCGGAAGATGACGCTCAGGTCGCCCATGGCGTCCTCTCCGCCGCCGTTGAGGTCCAGCTCATATTTCACCGTGGGCCGGTACTTGTAGGCCAGACTGGATTTCAGGGACATGGTGGGGGAGTTGGGAGCGAAGAAGGGCACCAGCTCCCGGGAGGGCGTCACCAGTTCCTCGATGGCTTGGAAAATATCGTTGATGCGCCGCTCCGGCGTGGGGACGGAGACATAGTCCGCCAGGATCTGGTTCACCAGGGCGGACCGGTTGGTTCCCATCCGGTGGGCCAGGGCGTCCACCTCCCGCACCACGTCGTCCGACAGCATCAGGCTGTACAGGTTTTTCTTCATCATGCGCCTCCTTGGTTTTCTTACCGCTATCATGGACCCGCCCGGAACTTTTGTCAACAGATTTATATAAATATTTCATCGGTTTATGTGAGAATTTACGCGTTGTTCATATTTTCCCCCAACATGCGCCGGATATCCCCATCCCGCCGCCGATAAGCAGCCCCATCTCCCGCAGAACCCGCATATCTTCCGGCTGTTTTGCATAGGTTTAAGCAACACGAGGCAGGGAGTGTTGCTTCTTGAAAGGGAACATCGAGGAACGGGCCTGTGCGCTCGCCCAGTACATCATAGAAAACAGGACTACAGTCCGCAACGCCGCTAAAAAGTTCGGGATCAGCAAAAGTACGGTACACAAAGACATCTCAGAGCGGCTGCCCCAGTTCAATCGGACACTGTATCTGCAAGTCAAAGAGGTCCTGGAGGTCAACAAAGCCCAGCGGCACATCCGGGGCGGCATCGCCACCCGGAAGAAATACCGGGGACAGTGAGGGGAGGGAGCCCTGTGGCTGACAATCGGCGTCCGCAGGATCGCGCCGCCTCCCAGCCGGTGTCCGTCCCTCCACCGTCCCAGGCGAAGCCATCCGCACCTCTGCCCCGACAGGAGCCGGTGATGCGCCGGTGGCCCCGTCCGGCACAGCAGCTGCCGACCGCGGAGGAGGACCCCATGCAGCGCTACATCCGCTGCTCTCTCTCCTATCAGAACCAGATGCTGGCGGATATCAAGGCGCTGCTGGAGCGGATTGCCCTGAACACCGGCAGCGATCCGGAAGATGCGGAAAAGGGATGACGCGGTGCGCCATCCCTTTTCAGATTCTGGTATTGTTCACTAAATTGTAACCTTTTTTCCCTTGTACTTTTTTACCTGCCGCCCTATAATGATGGCTACTGACATTTCCGCCGGGATCGCCGCGCGGGTCTCAGGTCCTCACGTCCGGCAGCACATGCCCGTACAAGCCGATAACACTACCGACCGCGGCGATGCCGCGTCTCAGATTGGAGTTTCACCGCCATGCCCCAGACACATTCCCGCCGGAGAAAGCGCCGGCGCAGCTGGCCCCGCACCATTCTGCTGCTGGTCTTCGTATTCGCCGCTCTGGCCGCCGTCTACCGCATCCTCATCCACAAGCCCCAGCTGGCCGCCGGAAGCTCCCAGCTTTCCACCTCCGTGCAGGCGGGACAGGCCGCCGCCTCCGCCGGGCCCGTTTCCGCAGGCTCCGTGGATCCGGGTCCCGACCGCTATGCCCGGAAAGACGACTTTTTCACCATCCTGGTCTCCGGCATGGACAACGACAACGGCGGCAGCGATACCAATATCCTGGTGGCCTTCGACGCAGGGGAAAACGCCGTTCACTGCGTCAGCATCCCACGGGACTCCGGCGTCTATTATAACGGCAAGGCCCAGAAGGTCAACGTCCCCTCCAAAACCAGCGTCCGGACGCTGGCGGACACCCTGGCGGACACACTGGGCATCCCGGTGGATTTCACCGTCCAGGTGGATCTCAAGGGCTTTGTGAAGCTGGTGGACGCCATCGGCGGCGTGGACTTCTACGTTCCGGAAAATATGGATTATGACGATCCCGTGCAGGACCTGCATATCCATTTCCAGAAGGGCACGCAGCATCTCAACGGCACCGACGCCCTGAAGGTGGTGCGGTTCCGCCACAACAACGACGATACCGGCTACGGCGGCCGCCAGGATCTGGGCCGCATCGACACCCAGCAGGCGTTTCTGAAGGCCGTCGCCAAAAAAATGCTGTCCAATCCCCAGAAGATCGGGGACTACGCCAAGATCTTCGATACATACGTGGACACAGACCTGCGGGTCAATGAGCTGGCCTGGTTCGGGGAACAGGCCATTCTCATGGGACTGGACGCCATCCAGTTCTCCACGCTGCCCGGCGAGTGGAGCGGCAGCCGCTCTCTGTACCTGCTGGACGGCGAGGCCGTGCTGGAGCTGGTGAACGACTCCCTGAATCCCTACTTGATCGACCGCACCGCCGATGATCTGAACCTGGTGAGCTGACAGACACAGCTTCACCTCCCGCCGATCTTAAAAGGAGAACCCACATGAAAAAGCGCATCGCCGCGCTGCTTTTGGCGCTGTCGATGATGACCTCCACCGTCCTGGCGGTCTCCGACAGCTATGAGAATTTCGTCCGCTCCGGGGCCTATGACGGTCAGTTTCCCGACGTGGCCGTCACCTCTCCGTTCTATGACAATGTGGCCGCGCTGTATGAATACGGCCTGACGGTGGGCCGGGCCGACGGCACCTTCGGACCGGAGGCGCCTGTCACTGTGGGACAGGTCGTCATCTTCGCTGGACGGCTCCGCAGCCTGTACGCCACCGGCGCCCCGGAGGAGGGCGCCGCCTTCCCGTCGGAGAGCGGAACGGTCTATGAGCCCTATCTCCGGTATCTCCAGTCCCTGGGCGTCCTGGGGACGGAGCTGGACGGCCGGTACGGCGACGCCGCCACCCGGAAAACGGCGGCCCACATTTTGGCCAACACCCTGCCGGAGGACGCGCTGCCGGACATCAACGGCACGCTGGTGGAGCAGGCCTATGCCACCGGGTATTTTATCCCTGATGTGACGGCGGACACGGAATACGGGGAGGATATCCTCTCCCTCTACCGCCGGGGCATCTCCCAGGGCAGCGACCCCAGCGGCACGTTCTATCCCGACGCCTCCATCAGCCGTGGGGCGCTGGCGGCACTGCTGACCCGCCTGGTGGACCCCGCCCTTCGGGTCACGCCGGACTGGGATCTGCTCTCCTACTACAGCGCTCAGGGAACCACCTGGGGCGATCTGGCGGAGGATGCCGGTTTTGTTCTCTCGCCTGCCAGTCAGGAGGAAGTGGCCGCCGACGTGCAGTACATGCTGTCCCAGGGCAGCGACACCCTGACGCTTCAGTTCTCCAAGGTCTCCGCCGTCACCGCCCGGCAGGTGATGAATCAGGCGCTGTCCGCCGTCAAGGCCTCCTGTGAACAGTGCTACAACGCCGTCAACTGCACCTACGACACGGTCACCGGGGAGCTGGTGCTGACCTTCTCCGCCACCTGCTGCACGTCGGAGCAGCTGGCGGAATACCGCGCCTACACGCTGGATGCCGCCATTGCGGTCCACGACCAGCTGTGGGCCGACGGCGCCATCACCGCCAGCATGAGCGAGTACGAAAAGGCGAAGGTCTACTATGACTGGATCTGCCGGAACTGCATCTACGATTACGGTGCGGGGGAGGACTCCCTCAGCCACATTCCCTACGCCCTGTTCCACGACGGCGTTGCCGTCTGCGACGGCTATACCGGCGCCTATAACCTGCTGCTGAAACTGGAGGGCATCCAGTGCGCCGCTCTGGCCAATACCAGCCACATCTGGACCGTGGCGGAGCTGGACGGCACTCAGTATCACATCGACACCACCTGGGGCGACAGCAGCGGCCGCGGCACCGATTACACCTATTTCGCCATGACCGCCCGTCAGTCCTGGAAGTTCCACTCCTGGTAATATGAACTCCCGCCGGAATTCTCCGGCGGGAGTTTTTTGCCCCGATATGGCACGCCCCTGCGGGAAGATTCCCGCAGGGGCGTTTTTTCACGTCTCCGGCACCGTCCGGCGCACGTCCAGATAGTAGTGCTCCTGAGCCGGATCCAGTTCCACGGCAGTGACGCCGTTCTCCGGATCAAAGCCAAAGTTTTGCCCCACGATCTCCATCCATTCCGTGTTCACTAGCGCCGCCCGCTGGGCGGTAAAGGTCAGGTTGGAGCCCAGACGGGTCACCAGATCATAGCCGTAGTCCCGCCAGTTCTCCGAATCGCCGCCGTGATAGAGGTCCATGCTGGGTTCCTTCCGCATCGCCGCCGTCACGGAGACGCTGCCGCCTGCGGGGACGGTGACGTCAAAGGCCAGATAGAAAACCCTGGCCATGGAGACGGCGTCGCTGAACACCTCGTCCAGCATTCCGCTGTCGTACCGGGCGATGGTGTTGGCGTAGTTTACCACGGAGCCGGCGACGGCCTTCAGCAGGAGTTCGTCGGAGACGCCGGACAGATCGCCCTCGCCGTTGACCCGGGCGTTCTCCTCCCGGCAGACCGCCGTCAGCTCCCGGAGAAGCTGGCCGAAGGTGGTCTCCCGCCGGGTCACTACGGCGGAAACGCCGCCGATCTCCTTTTCGCAGGCGCCGTTTTCATAGCCCCCCAATGTGTACTCCGCTACGTCGTCTCCGAAGACGATGAGCATCCGGGTCTGTTCCCGTCCTCCGTACTTCTCCACGAAATAGCTGTACCGGCGGTATCCCGTGTCCTGATCCCACTCCATGCCGTTGAAGCCCCAGGTAAGGACGGCGGTGCGCTCCGGGTCTATGGTGAACCACACAGCCAGCGTGGCGGCGCTGTACTTCTCCGTAGGCGCCTGAGAGCCCGTGAACTCGTACACCGTCACCGGCTCCGTCAGCTCCTGCGCCGGCGCGAAGGCCCCTGCCTGATAGGTTCCATCCGCCAGCAGGCCCCGATAACCCTCCCAGCTGTGGGGCGGGTCCAGGTTGTACAGCCCCGGATCACTGCCGTCGCCGCTCAGGACGCCAGAAAAGCCCCCGCTGTAGCCGCCGGCCAGCAGCTCTGTCTCCGCTGTCTCACCGTCCACCCGGATCTCCGGCCGGAGCCTCCCCAGCGTCCGCAGACTGCCCGCAAAGGGATACAGCGCCCGCACCGTCACATCCTCGTCGGCGGAATTGGTGAGGGTATATTCATCGGTGACCCGGATGTCCGACTCCCAGGTCTCGTAGGTGAAATCTTCGGTTCCGTCCTCCCGCAGCACTGTCTCCCGGCGGGATTCGTAGCCGGCGAAGTCCAGCGTGATGTCCCGTTCCGCCGTCAGCCCGCTCTGCGCCTCTGTCAGTGTCAGGGGGAACACCGGCCCGGCGTAAGACATGAACGTGCCCTCCGCGTCGCTTCCGCCGCCTCCGCCGCTGCTGGCGCCCATCCGCAGGTGGGACAGGCCCCATCCAACGCCCACCGCGGCGCACAGACACGCCGCGACGGCCACCCGGCGGCCCCAATGGGCTTTTTTCACCGTCCGCAGCGGCGTCTCCTGAGCGGCTTCCACAATGTCCTCCCGGATGCCGGTGATGGCGTCGTACAGCTTTTCCTGCTGCGCTCTGCTCATATGGCCACCCCCTCCCGTTCCAGCGTCTTCCGCAGACTGCTCCGCAGCCGCAGCATCTTCTGGCTCAGACGGTTGGCGGACACGCCCGCCTCCTCCGCCAGCGACGACAGCGGCTCGCCGTTCCAGTACCGCCGGACGAACAGCGCGGCGTCCTGACTGGGCAGGCCCTCCAGCCAGCGGCTGATGCTCCGGGACAGCTCCGCCGTCTCTATGGCGTCCTCCACCGTCTGCCGGTCGGGAATGCAGTCCTCCAGCTCCGAGAGAAGCTGCTCCATGCCGATGTCCCGCTTTTGGGCGTGGTTTCGCCGCCACAGATCCAGCGACAGATTCCGGACGATGCGGCCCAGATAGGCTCGCAGGGAGCGGGGCCGCTGGGGCGGCATGGAGTTCCAGGCCTGATGCCAGGTGTCGTTGACGCACTCCTCCGCGTCCTCCCGCACCGACAGGATGTTCCAGGCGATCTTCCAGCAGAAGAGGCCGTACTTTCCGTCAGTTTCGGCAATGGCCGTCTGATCCCGGCGCCAGTACAGCTCCACAATGGCGGCGTCTTCCATGGGTCTCCCTCCCATCTCGCCCTTTTCGGGCAGGTCTTCTGTTGATACAGACGGATTTTTGCCTTACATATGACAGGAAAAAGCGCATTTTCTTCGCCCATTATAGACTGGCAGCTCCCACTTTCCAAGGTCTCAAGCAGAAAAGCCGGTCATTTTGGACGTAATTTCCCCTCATTTTTGCGATTTTAGGAATGTATTTCCAATTTTTAACCGGATCGTCCGATCTCTTTTCCGGGCTTTCGGCAAGGACGGAAATTCCAGAGAATTCCCGCCGCTCAGCGCTTTTCCGGCTTTTTTCTGCATGATTTTTCCATTCTCAAAACTCGCTACCAAACAAAAAACTGGCTACCAAATGAATCCCCTGTGCCGCAATGGTTTCCACCGGATTGGTAGCCAAGCATTTTTAAATAGCTACCATTTTTTCTTCAATCGATTGTGCTGCAAGGCTTTGAAATAATTAATGAGGAGTATGTCTCCCCTGTAGTGACGGACGGATTTCCCGGTAAATTTCAAAAGGAGGAAACCCCATGAAGAAATTCCTGTCTCTGGCTCTGGCCCTGGTGATGTCTCTTTCTCTGGTCACCATCAGCGCCGGCGCCAAGAAGTTCAAGGACGACAGCTCCATCAACTATGATGAAGCCGTCGCCGTGATCTCCGCAATCGGCGTTGTCGACGGCTATACCGACGGCAACTTCAATCCCCAGAACACCCTGACCCGCGGCGCTGCCGCCAAGATCATCTGCAACCTGATCCTTGCCCCCACCACCGCCTCCGCCCTCCCCGCTGACACCGCTCCTTTCAAAGATGTGCCCGCCAACCACACCTTTGCCGGCTACATCGCTTACTGCGCGCAGCAGGGCATCATCAACGGCTACTCCGACGGTTCCTTCCGTCCCTCCGCTACCCTGGACGGCTACTCCTTCATGAAGATGCTGCTGGGCGCTCTGGGCTATGATGGTTCCATCGAGGGCTTCACCGGCGGCAACTGGAGCACCAACGTCGCTAAGCTGGCTCTGGCCAACGGCATCGACCTGGCTGACGGCAACGACGACTTCGTCGGCAGCAAGGCCGTCACCCATGAAGAGGCCTGCCTGTATGCCTTCAACGCTCTGCAGGCTGACATGGTCGGCTATGACTCCAAGACTTCCGTCAGCGTCGGCGGCGCTGAGGTCGTGATCACCGGCTCCAAGGCCAAGGTCGAGCCTCAGGGCGTCTACAAGGACACCATGGATGACGAGGGTCTGCAGTTCGCTGAGAAGTACTTTGACAATCTGAAGAAGGACGACACCAGCGATGACTTCGGCCGTCCCGCCACCACTTGGAAACTGAAGAACGAAGAGATCGGCACCTATGCCTGCACCGGCGATCTGGTCGCCACCTTCACCAAGAAGGCCACCAAGGCCATGGTCTACGATGCCATCGGTAAGGACGTCAAGGACGACCTGGAGGATGCTGATCCCGATGAGAAGAACGATCCCACCCTGCACTTCTGGATGGACGGCGAGGACACCAAGATCGCTCCCGAGGATGTTGTCAAGTACATGGACAAGAACAACACCGGCCGTATCGGCAGCACCGTTGCCTCCAACAACGGCACCCTGACCGAAGTCTATGTTGATGACGACAGCAACACCACCATCGTCATGGTCAACACCTACGTCTTCCAGGCCACCGAGGACTACAGCACCAGCAAGGAAGAGGTCAAGATCACCGACGCCGGCGATACTGCCATCTCCCTGAACACCTACACCCTGGAGCTGGACGACAGCGATGACTTCGACATCGAGGACGTCAAGGAGGATGACTACATCCTGATCAACGCCGTGAAGGACGGCAACAAGTACGAGCCCAAGGTCGCCGTCGTGGCCGAGATGATCTCCGGCAACGTGGATAACTACGGCGAGAACGAGAACGTCACCGTTGACGGCACCACCTACAGCTACTCCGCCACCGCTCTGGACGATAGCGTCAAGGGCGAGATCAAGAGCGCTGACAGCGACGTCACCCTGGTTCTGGACTCCTATGGCTACGTCATCGAGGTCGATGAGGCCACCGGTACCCGCAGCTACGTGTTCATCACCAAGGCTGATACCACCACCAGCCTGAGCAGCACCGTCAAGGCCAACGCCTACTTCATGGATGGCACCAACGAGGAGATCACCCTGAAGAAGATCAACGGCAGCACCAAGAACTCCGACCTGAAGGAGGCCGAGGGCTGGTACACCTACAGCAAGGACAGCAACGGCAAGTACACCCTGACCACTGTCAACACCTCCAAGTATGCCGCCAACTATGAGCTGGCTCTGACCGGCGACGATGTGGATCTGACTGTCAACGACAAGACCACGCTGTTCCAGCTGCCCGGCAATCCCAAGACCATCCGCGCCAATGCCGACACCGTGTTCGTGATCGAGGATGAGGACGGCGATATCGACGTCTACACCGGCATCAAGAACGTGCCCGACACCACCATGACCGCCACCGCTTCCGATCCCGCCGCCATGGGCTATGTCTACAAGAAGGCCACCGGCTACGCCACCTACGTGTTCATCGGCCTGGAGGACACCGACTCCAAGGTTGACGATGCTTCTTCCGACGATACCTACATCTTCGTGACCAAGCTGGACCAGAAGATGGGCGATTCCGAGGATACCTACTATCGCTATAAGGCTGTCGTCGAGAAGGACGGCGTCTGGAAGGAAGACCTGATCAGCACCGATGATCCCTACACCACCTTCCAGCTGTACAGCAAGGTCCGCACCAGCGCTTCCACCGGCCGCATCACCGACATGAAGGTCGTTGAGACCGGCGAGCCCGGCGATGAGTGCTACGTTGAGCCGCTGGACGGCACCACCGGCGTCACCTACTCCGCCAGCGTCCTGACCATCGGCAGCAAAGATTACTCTGTCGACTCCGACACCGTGATCATCCTGGTCACCGACTTCAAGAAGGGTCCCGAGTCCAAGCAGGATCCCGATCTGCGTGACATCATGGGCGATAAGGGCTCCGACTACGAGGTCAGCCGCATCAGCGGCAGCACCCTGAAGAGCACCGTTGCCGGCTACAACATCGAGGGCTGCTTCTATGCCATCACCGATGACGACCGCGACGACAGCGATACTCTGGACTACCTGTTCGTCTACATGAACGGTGCCAACCCCATCGAGACTGAGGGCTGATCTTCTCCCTCTTCTGTCAGACGCACCTCCGTGTGAATGACAAAAAGGCCCCCGCTCCTTTCGGAGCGGGGGCCTTCAGGCTGTCGAAAAAGTCGAGCATAGCTGGGCTTTTTCGCATTTATATGGTAAAATAAGCATGGGTGATGAAAGATGCTTGAACGAGGGAAGCTGGATCGTGGAATCG
>NZ_JBQHUP010000060.1:0-12501 GCF_052065175.1 Dysosmobacter sp. HCP28S3_G4
TCTTTCAAACTTCTGAATCCCTTTGCAGATATTTTACCGCATTACCCCTGTTTTTCCTAGTATTTTCAATGGTTTCCGAGCTTTTTCCCACTGTTCAGTAAGCACTAATTAATACCCGCATTACCATTTCTGTTTTGGATACGGATTTCTTATCATTGCATACTTCCTTTTCATGCAAGAATGCATTAAGCTGCGTTTTCCACGTTCCTTTATACTCTGAAAGAGACTCACTCGTAAGAGGAATCTTGCCTCGTTGATAGCGAATTGAGAGGTATTCATACCCCTCTTCCGCAACATCTGGAAAGGCTCCGCAAAACTCAGCCTTCAGAAGATGAAAGTACTGATATGGTTCACTAAAGTAATCCTCAAAAAGTAAGGGAAATTTATGTACAAGCTTAACCGTAATCTGCCTCACTCGCTCACGAGTCAACTCAAACAGATCACCAATATTCTGAAGGCTTTCTCCTTCTGTTCGGAATTGTAATATTTGTGCCGCCCTATCATCCGGATCGCAGACCTTTTCAAAAGCATCAAGGAACGTGTCCCGTGAAATCATGATCATTCTATTACAGGTCATTAAGATTCCCGTTGCAAGAGCTTGATCAACTAGAATGGATGGAGTGAAATCTAGTGCAAGTTTGCTTATTCTCAATCGCAATTCATCTTCGGGAAGTATGCCTTCAAGAATTATTGTACTCCAAAACGCTCTAAGAATACTGTTGATAATCCTCTGTTCCTCGCCTTCGCGCACTTGCTTGGTAATTCCGCTCTCCTTATATGATACACTCAACTGTGACTGCAAAGCGGTCCAATTTCCATAGCCCCTATCAATATATGGCTGCTTGCGAAGGATGATGTATTCCATGCCTTTGTGCTCAAGAATCAGCTCAACATAAACTTCGCATTTCTGTTGGACACCAGCCAACTCATTCGCAACTTCAAGATTCAGCAAAAACTCTGGATTACTATCTTTGGGAAAATCCGCGACTCCGTATAAGCACCAGTTAAAAGATTGAAGAATCGTAGTTTTGCCGAAAGTGTTATCGCCGAGCAACACCGTTACATTTTTATCGGAATCACTGGAGAATTCAAGTTTTTGTTTTCCTTTGAATTGTCGAAAATTGTGCAATGTAATGCTCTTGATCAACATAATGACAACACCCCCTTAATCTGCGTTCTTTTCTATGATTTTACGAATTGCCTTAATCATATCCGGTGTCGTAAATTCACCAGTTTTGAGATTCTGTCGCTCCGCAGAGATAATCAGCTTTTTCATCTGGGAAAGTTTCTGTTCATTGATAGGAACTTTCTTGATTTCATCAGATAACATTGTCGCTGTCCTCCTCACCTAATAGTTCTTCTTCCGAAATATTGAACCCATGCTTAAGATCATATACCAAATCAAAGGTACTTGATGGATTCTCTGCTATATCAGCAAAATCCATCATGCGGATAAGTTCTCTTTTAATAAGGCCTTTAGTAGAATCAATAATCGTACTATTTTGCGTGGCAATTGTGTTAACGGGGAATGGCAGCGTTATAAAATCATATATTACAGCAAACTCTTTTCCCGGAAACTTTCGTAACACTCGCCCACGCCTTTGAATGTATTCCTTTGGATTTGTACTACTAGCAAGGATAAACGCTGTCTTTATGCTCGGAATATTGACCCCCTCATCTAGGCACTTGATAGCGACTAATACTTGAAGTGCATTGCCTTCTGCAAATGCCTCGCGAATTTGTGCTCGCTCTTGCGCCGACTCTTGGGAGGTAAAACGTCCTACTCGCATGTTAAGGGTGTTTCCTAGCAAATCTGCTACGAGGTCAATTTGCCTTTTACTGAAGTCAGCATCATCTTCATCACGCACCGTTGTTGCCCCGCAGTATACGAGAATATGTTTATCATCAATATGAGGAGCTATTTGACGCTGTAATTCAGGTAACTTTCCCTTTGCACCAGCAACAATTCTAGACCGTTTAATTAAAAGCTGCTTTGCACGCTCTGTTAAAACAACCTTCCCGTTCTTCTTATGGATTGCTTTTGCTAGTTGTCCGGTAATCGAAAGATAGTCTGAGAGTTCGTCCTGATCCAAATAGGTGAGTACCGGATAATAATAGTAGCGCGTTAGCATCTGACTATCTATTGCATCCTTTAGGGAGTACGCAATGCATTTTTTGCCAAAATACTTCGCTAAGGCAGTAGTTCCAGATTCATCATTGTGTCGATCAATGGTTGCCGATAAACCTAGACGGTATTTTATATTATCCGGTAAATACCGTCTATAATTTGAGGCACCCATGTTGTGTGCTTCATCAACCACAAATACTACATCCTCAGAGAGAATGCCTATCTGATCTTGAACTGTTTTTGTCACAAAGGATGCATTTGTCGTAATAAAGCAGAAAAAGTCCGAGACGCGGAGATTAAACGACCGCACCGCCTGCGCTAAATTTTTCTTCCAACTTTTCTGAGAAGAACTTGAATACCCAACAATCGGTTTGATGCCGAACCGAACAATGTCTTCAACCCATTGCTCAACTAAGTGTTGATAAGGGCAGACAATCACAACGCCTAATCGTTTATGATTGTCCGAAAACAGTTGTTCAATACTTGCTAATGCGGTTAGGGTTTTCCCCGTACCCGTTGCCATGTCATAAATACCACAATAACCGTTTTCTTTCCAATTTTGAATTGCGCTCTCCTGATACGGCCTTATTTTGAAGTCGGGCGGCAAAAACATCGCATCTTCTGGCAATGAATGCACATTTTACAATGCACACACTTGTTGGGGTCGATAAAATAATAATCTCCAACAATCGAAATTGCGCCAGATCGGCAAATCGACTCACACTTCAAACATTTTCGGCATGCATTGAATTTGCGAATCTGATATGACGCCATTCTTTGCAGTCCCTCATGATCAGCGACATTCATCGTCTTCACTTTGACTGCATATTCATATCCATCTTGGCTAAAAGGCTGAATAGATAGAATAGGAACATTGGATCTGCTATCGAGGACAATGACCTCTTTGAGGAGCTTTTTTCCCAACTCAGGCGCGACTCGACCAAAGGGTACAAACATACCAACAAGCTCATCATCAAAAGGGCGTACAAGTCGATAGATTTTTGCATGTTCCTCTGCTGTGCAGTTCGTGTACCGAATCTTCACATCTCCAGCCGAAGCAAGACCGTTACCGCCTTGGCGAGCCTTCCACTTGCCAGAATCGACATAAACTTCGGGGTCAGGCTTTCCAATTTTTTCTGCAAAATGAATCAGAAAATCTCTCCACCTTTTTGACTGTTCCGGCATATAAATTCTAGAGAGAAACTGAGCACGCTGATTATTGTTAGGGCAACACCAACAACCTACTCGGTCATATCCCAAACGGTAGGCATCGTTGAAATCGACACCTTCTGCAAGAATATAAAGCCAAACATCAATATCCTTCCAGAAAAAGATAGGAGAAGCAACTGTCTGCTGTTGAATCTTAACTGACGCAGCATCGTCTTCAATTCTATTATACTTACTTCTGCTTACAGATTCGGATTTTCTAATCCCGTAGAAAGTCAGGATTTGCTGATTGCGATAGAAGCCGTTGATAATTCTAGTGATTGGGCCGGTCTTAAACATCGAGCAACACCATCTCATCATCCGCGCGGGTGGTCCAATATCTTCACATACATCATAAAAAACCTGCTCATCATTTTTTGCGACTTCAAAAATTGCCTGCGGATGATTCTCTCTAAAACGCCTCGCATACTCCAGCGTAGCGGGAAACTCTAAAGTCGTATCACCAAATATGTGAACTAAGTTCGGATTACTAAGAGCCTTTACAACAACATCTGCGGTGGCAGTAGAGTCTTTGCCGCCAGAAAAAGATATAACAATTTTTTCTTCGTCAAACTTCTCTGCTGCCCGCCTAACAAAAGAGAATGCTTCGTCCTTCAAGTAGTGTAGCCGATCTTTGTTCGCTTCAATGAAATGCCCAATGTGTGTGTTAAAGTATTCATACGAATTTTGGGGCGAGTGCTGCTCAAGTTTTTTCGCAAGAGAGTCGATATCAGCAGTTTGAAAAACAGAACTAGACAGGTTTAATGATTTGCCATCAATATAGTACCTACTATTCGAAGCCCAAACTGACTTTTCCACATACTCATTAGGCTTTTTATCAAGAAGCAACTCTAGCAGAAGTCGCTCCTCCGGAAATACTGGACGAAGATCAGCAGACATATGGGATACCTTGCCATAACATAATGGGCAGTCATGCTTTGCCTGATCATTCACTGCTCTGACAATGGGAGTTCTACACTTCGGGCACCACATAACTTCAATGGGTATATCTTCTTCTGTAACATGCCCACAAATGGGGCAATTCTTTTCATTCGTCTCTATATTGCAATTTCGACACCACATTTGCAGGCCTCCTTCCTAGTCTTACAGCACTAGTATATCTTATGACCTGTCCATTTTTCAGGACTCTTTCGGCAAAAACTCCATAATATCTCCGATATCCACTTCTAATGTAGAACATATCCTATTAAGCACTGTGAGTGTAACTTCTTCGTCCCGTCTCAGCCGGGTCATGGTATTAGGCGCAATGCCCGCTGCTTTGCGCAGGTCAGCCTTGCTCATCTTTTTATCGACAAGCAGTTTCCAGAGCTTGTTATATGAAATAGCCATCACCGTTCGACCTCCGGGTACAAATATTGATTTTATTATACAACTTTTTCGCTCATAAAGCAAGAAAGTTTCGCACCTCAATGCGAACCTCTCTTGCTTTATGAGAGCCATCTAATTCTCGTTTCCTGTATCCACATTCTGTGTTTTGCTCATTGATATTTGATTCGAATTTTTACTGACGTTTCCCGATTAAAGTCAACATCATAAGGGCTTGGGATACTCCCAAAATCGCCGCGTGTCCGGACAGCGGCTGTGCTTGCTATTCTCTCAAATCCCAGTTTTCTCTGTCCCAACGCCACTCTTTCTCTCCGCCGAAATCTGTGCTATACTGTAAGAAAATCGGTGGAAGGAGGACTCACTTATGGCGCTCAAACGGGTATTTGCCGGATTTTATACGCGGTACGACGGAAAGCCTATTTTCGTCGTACGGGTGCTGAAGGACATCGACACAGGCGAGTCCATTGTGGTCTGCAAAGATGCCAGCTTTGCCAAAGAAGACAACGAGCATTACTACCTCATCCGGTACACCTCCTTCTGCGAGCAGGTCGAAGTCGATGGTGTGCTGCGGGATAAATACGTCCGCCAGACCCGGCGCGAGATCGACGAAGGCACCGTCCGTGAAGTGTATGAGGACGGCTTTCCGGAGCCCAAGAGCAAGCCCTTCACTTATGTTGATGACGAGTACGCGGAGCGCGCCATCCGTTGCAGCAGAACCTACTATGAATACGCCAAGGACATCTGCGAAAACTACCGGATGGACCTGCGGCGATACAAACTCATCCGGGAGCGGAAGCAGTACATCGGCATATCCAACCGCGAGACATATCAGGCCATGTGTGAGGATCTCGCGTTTGCCCAGCAGTCGCTCAAAACAGTGCTCAACGACTACGCCGATCTCTTCCGGAAACGCTTTTCCGAGGGGCTGTCCATCCGCAGGGCAGCGGATGCTATGCAGCAGAATCGCGGCGTGATCGAGCGGCGGCAGGCCGCACTCTATCGGGCATTCGCCCAGCTTTTGCAGCAGCGGGATGAGGCGGACGGCGTCTGTCGGCTGATGCGGAAAACTGAATACGATCAAAGAGATATAGAGGATTTGCTCGAATAATTGATGCAAAATCAAAGCGCTTGTCGTAGTGGCAGGCGCTCTTTTTTGCCCTTGTTATGACAAAACCGTGACTCTCCGCATCATTTTGTCCGTTGGAAAGTAGAAAGGGCAATTTGGAGCAATGCACAGAGATTGTTTCGCCGTCTCCGAAACTTTTTCGAGAAATCTGGGACAAAACCGGCCTCTGATTCACTTAGCTAAGTAGAGGGGGGATCAGGGGCAAGAGAAGTTTTTTGAAAGAGAGTGCCAAGTTTTTTTGAGAAAAATGTCCGTTGTAAAGTGAGAGAGAAACGTCTGCGAGACAAAATCGTGACACTCTGATTTATTTTGTCCGTTGGTTATATAGAAGGGGAAAATAATTTTCTCTCGACCCCTGTTTTTCTCTTGAAAATTGTCCGTTGTAAAGTGAAAGGCAAACAGCTTCGCTTCCAAGCCGCCCTTCAAACAAAGTTTTTCAAAATTGAAAGGAGAAACATTATGATCACTTACCACAACCGTACCCACATGACCGCTGTCCCCACAGAACTGCTGCAAGACACGCACCTTTCTGTTGAGGCAAAAGGCTTCGCCGCAATCCTCTACGCCCTTGGCGATGAAGGCGTTGAGCTGTCGGAGCTGGCCTGTCAGCTGAACATGCCGGAGGAAAGGATTTTCGTTGTTTTAACAGAACTTGCCGACACGGATTACCTGCAAATCCGGAAGGAAGGCGATGATGAGTTCTGCCTGGAACTGAGGGGGAAGTAATACATGCCAGATCGCACGCGACCCATCCGCAAGGAAATCTGCCTGAACGAGCAGGAACTGAATCTCATCCAGCACAAAATGCGCCAGTTGGGGACGCACAATTTCGGTGCTTACGCCCGGAAAATGCTCATCGACGGCTACATCATCAAGGTGGACTACACCGAGCAAAAGAAGCTGGCTGCTGCCGTCAGCAGAGTCGCCACGAACATCAACCAGATTTGCCGCCGCATCAACAGCACCGGGCGCTGCTATGAAGACGATGTTGCCGAGCTGAAAGCGCGGCAGGCCGAAATCTGGGAGCTGTTGAAGATACGGCAAAAGGATGAACTTTGACCACAACGGGATTTTCCATACGTGGGTTTTCCGTCACCGGTTTTTCGGACGGTGGACAAGCTGACGCTCCGGAGCGTACCACAACCGGATTTCAGGACGACGGTTTCCATGACGCTCATCGGGACTGAAATTCATGCTCTAACTAATAAGAAATAAATCAAGATACAAAAAAATTATCCATCAATCAATCAACACAAAAATGGATGGATGGGATAGGAGGTCAGATGAGAACTTTTTGCAAGCTCACGGCGCAGAGCCCAGCGGCGTCCTATGTGCCGCTTCCAAGGTTCCTTCTCCAAGACGAAGCCCTGCGGGACATCAGCAACGACGCAAAGGTGCTCTACGCTCTCCTGCTGGACAGAGCCAGCATCTCCCGGCAGAACGGCTACGTCGAGCCGGACGGCACAATTCGGCTGTACTTCACCTTGGAGCAGGCGCAGACGAAGCTCCACCGCAGCCGCCAGAGCACCACGCGGATCTTCCGGGAGCTGGAATACAGCGGCTTGATCGTTCGACGCAAGCAGGGCTTGGGCAAGCCTGCGCTCATTACGCTGAACTACCCAGCGGATGCAAAGCTTATCGCAAAGGAGGGCGAAGATGCACAAGCTTGACCCCATCGAGCGGCTGCCGGATGGCACGCTCTTCCGCTTGACGCCAGGACAGCTCCGCAGCGTGCGCGGCCTTACAAGGCGCTGCTGTAACTTCTTGGATGGCGACTGCCTGCTGCTGGACGGCGCTTGCCCGCAATTTATCTCCCGCAGCCTGATCTGCCGGTGGTTCCGCCGCGCCGTGCTGCCCCAGCAGCCCAAGCTGGAACAGGCCATTCTCAGCCCGAAAAAACTCCGCCGCTGCGAAGTCTGCGGCACAGGCATTCTCGCCCGCTCTGGCAGGACAAAATACTGCCCCGCCTGCGCCAAGGAGGTTCACCGCCGACAGAAGGCGAAATCCGCCCGCAAACGGCGGTCTGGTGTAGACAATTTGGGGGCGAAAAGCCCTTGAATTGCAAGCCTCCGCGCACCGCCAAAGCCGCACGGCAATACGATTTCCCTCGCAGCCGCAAAATCGAATTCTATTTGTCTACATAGCAGCCGGAACACACGCATAGATTGAAGAAGAAAACGCTCTGGAAAGGAGGGCAGCCATGGAAGTATTTCTGATCTTCCCGAAATCAAAGCAGGCGCAGCAGGAGCTTGGGCAAGAGCTGGCGAAGTTCCAGTCCGAGCAGGCGCTGAAGAGCGTCCAGAAGCTGCCCTGTTCCACGGAGCAGAAGCTGGAGCTGGTAGACGCCGCTGTGAGGCATCTGAAAGCACAGCAATAATACATAGCAAACGAGCAGACCAGCATTGAACGCCGGCCTGCTCGTTTTTCATATATTTCTCGCTGAATTTGGCCCCACAAGGTTCATATAGAGCCGCGCGATTTCTTCAAGCTCCCGCTGAACGCAAGGTCAGTCACGCTGATAGATTGCCTCCAACCGTTTTCTGGATTCCTCCAACGTGTAGGCAGGTGTGCCGGAAAGCCGAGCGGCCTCTGCTGCCTCCAGCTTTGCGCGCAGCTTCAAGGTTTCCTCACGCTGTTCGGCTTTTTCATGCGCCAGATCAGAGACCATGCTGTAGTCGTTACACAGTGCAGTCGAAGATTTAATAATCATGGGTCTGTATCTCCTGAATGATTCTGTAATAATTCTATTGAAATTATTCACAGCTTTCAAGACCCTGCTTGAAATACTTCTCCCATGTGGATTTGAAAATCTGCTTGCGGTTTTGCTCCCAATGCTTGAGATTTCCAAGGCTGATGCCCAGCTTGTCCGCATATTGTTTTTGCGTCAGCCCCAGTTTCGTTCGGATCGCCTTGATCTGCTCACCCTGACCATTTCTCAGAAATAGATTGTAGTCATCCAGAAGCGTATCGAGCGGCACTTCAAAAAGCTGCGCGATTTTCTCCATGTGCTCCGGCGGATAGAGGTCCTTGCCGTATTCTTCGTAGTGGACATAGGTGCTCCGGTCTATCCCGGCGTAGTCTGCAACATCTCTCTGGCGCAGGCCTTTCTGGTATCGAAGCCAGCGCAGCTTGTCCGCTGTTTCGGTGATTTCTGAGAAGTCCGGGAACTGCAAATTGAACTTTTCCGCGTCCTGAAACTTGTGCGGCAGCACCACCGGAAATTGAAGAATCTGGAGCGGGGCTACTTTTACCGCACCCGATACATTGGAAATCAGAATATAGCAGCGGACTCCCACTCTCGCCAGCAGGCGCCATTTTGCCTCAAAAGACACCCGTTCCGCCACCTCAATCGCCGATTGTTCTGCTGCGATAGTATAGCATTTTCAATACATCTGGCAGCGTAAGTGGCCAGACGGGCGCCCTTGGAGCCATCGAAGCTGGTGATGGCCTTGATGAGTCCGATGGTACCGATGGAGATCAGATCGTCCTGCTCCCCGCTCTGGATGTAGTACTTCTTCGCCACGTGGGCCACCAGCCGCAGATTATGCTCGATCAGTGCGTTCCGGGCCTCCTGGTCCCCCTGGGCATACCGGTTCAGATATTCCCGTTCCTCCGCCGCCGTCAGCGGCTTCGGGAACGAGCCGCTGCCCGACAGCCGCAGGGACAGCAGCAGATTGTTGGCAAACAGCAGCAGCGCCGCAGTCAGCATGAAGCATTCCCCCTTCTTCCCACTGTATGCGTGGGACGGGGACCGCCATGCCGTAAAAAACGCGGCGGGAGTGTCCTCGCTTCCGCCGCGTCAGTTCAACTGTCTCAGCGCCTCTCCGGCGTTTTCCGTCAGACGGGTCAGCAGCCTGCCCAGCTCCGCCCGCTCCCGGGGCGACAGATCCCCCATCACCGCCTGGAAAAAGCCGGCCTGACACACCCGCCCACGGCGGACGGCAGGCTCCGCCGCCTCCAGCAGCCGCAGATGGAGCTTCCGCCCCTCCGGCTCCCGGCGGAGATACCCCCGCCGCTCCAGCCGTGCGACGGCCCCGGACACCTGGGACTTGGTCAGGTGCCGGACGCTCACCAACTCCGCCGCCGTGTCGTACCGGCGATTGTTGGCCAGAAACAGCAGGATGTCCGCCTCCATTTGGGTAAGCCCGAACTCCCGCAGCATGCCGCTGAAGGACTGGAGATACAGGTGATGCACCGCCTGGCGGAAGGCCAGAAAATCCACATTCTCAAAACAATCCACAGCCAGGCCCTCCCTTCCGGATACGCGCTTCATGTTCTAAACAGAACGGTCCCATGATAGCACGGCCGCCCTCCGCCGTCAAGGCGTCGAAAGCCTTTTCCCTCCGGTGATTTTTGCTGCGGGGCGCGCCCATCTGTCCGGCAAATACGGCCGCTTACAGATGCGGGAGGTTTTTTCTGTAGCGCCGCAGTTCCTCTTCACCCACTCCGGAAATGATCCTGTCCAGCGTCTCCAGCAGCGTTTCCCTCTCCTCCGGCAAACGCCCTCTCAGCTGGAAGGCATTGGAGGCCCCCATTGCCGCAAAGTATGTGGATATGTTCAGATCTTCTACAAGGGTCCGAAGCTCCCGGTATTTTTCAAGCTCGCCCTCCTCTTCCCAGTTTCCCCTTTGGATCTCCTGATACAGCTCGGATTCCGGATAGATCGTCAGCATATTGGGGCCGATCAGGAAGGGATGCAGCTGATTGAACACTTCCGCGGAGGCCCTTGCGCCGGCCTCGCCCTTCCCCCTGCCGGAAATGCCGGTCAGATAGAAGAAGCCGTACTCTATTCCCGCCCGCTCCAGTCTTCCGCACTGTGTCAGGATATCCTGTGAAGTGTACCCCTTCCGCATGAAGGACAGCGCCGCATCGTCCCCTGTCTCCACGCCGATGGTCAGCCCGTTATAGCCCGCCTGCCGGAGCAGGATCAGCTCTTCATCTGTCTTTCCGGCAGAGTCTGTGATACGGGCAAAGCAGCCGATGGAGCCGACAGACGGCAGATACCTCCGGATAAGCGCCGCGATCTCAAGCAGCTTCTCTGTTTTCAGGACAAATGGATTCGCGCCGGTCAGGAAAACACGGCGTACCGGCTCCGGGCGCGGCAGGCCCTGAAGTTTGGCCGTTATTCTGGAGGCGGGATTGTGGCGCAGGACCTGCGCCTCCAGCAAATCACTCTCGATATTCTTCATGGGAGACATTCTGAATTTGAACGGCAGATCACTGTACAGCGTACAGAATTTGCACCTGTGATGGGTGCAGCCCGCCGTTACCTCCAGAAGCAGCGAGCCCGCCTCATAGGGCGGACGCCAGATCGTCCCTGTGTAATGCACGATAAACACCTCATATTGACGGATTCTGCGCGGGCGGCGAGACGAGCCCGCGCATGACTGTCTCGCTGGCGTCATTATAGCAAAGCGCATCAAAAAGAAAAGTACTGTACTTTTTTGAAGTACCCTTTTCTTTTGATGCGAAACAGCGTATGATGATACGGAAGGGAGCTGAGGCAGAATGAGGAAATCAGAATCGGCAGTCAGCCGCTGCAAAACGATCTCCACGGTCCAGAAGCTGCTGGGCGGAAAATATAAGATCGAGCTTCTCTGGTATATCGGCAAGTGTGATATCCGGCGGTTCGGACAGCTTCGCCGTCAGATCGGGGAAATTACGGAAAGCTCCCTGACAAAGCAGCTCCGGGAGCTGGAGACGGACGGCTTCCTTCTTCGCCGGGACTTCTGTGAGGTCCCTCCCCGGGTGGAGTATACCCTGACGGAACTCGGCAGGAGCTTTTTATCCGTTTTGGACTGCATGAAGGCCTGGGGCGATGAGAATCTGCCCGTATAAACAGACGGCAGTCATCAACACACGGTAAACAGCTCCCACCAACACCTTTGCCCTTTTCCGGGAACTGTGGTATGCTGTCCCTGTGAAGACCACCGGCAAAGGAGGCGAGGGCGCATGTGGTGGGTCTATATGCTCCGCTGCGGCGACGGCTCCCTGTACACCGGCACCGCCGCCGACGTGGACCGGCGGCTGGCGGTCCATCAGAGCGGAAAGGGCGCCAAATACACCCGCTCCCATCTGCCTGTGGAGGTGGTGTACCGGGAGGCCCTGCCGGACAGGTCCGCTGCCCTCCGGCGGGAGTATGCCATCAAGCGGCTCTCCCGGGCGGAAAAGCTGGACCTCATCGTCAGGAAAGGAGATGGTCCCCAATGAAAAAAACCTCCCTGAGGCGGACGCTCCTGACAGCCGGGGCCGTCTGGTACTGCCTGACGCTGCTGCTGATGGGCCTGGGCTGGCTGTCCTCCCGGCGGGACATTGCGGTGTTCTCCGCCATCTTCGCGGCGGTGGTGGCGGCGGACCTGCTGGCGGACGCCCTGGCGGCGTCCCTCCGCCGGAGGCTGTCCCCGGAGGAGAACGCGGCGGAAGACGAACCGGCCGGAGACGTGCCGCCCAAAGGCGAAGCATAGCAAAAACGCCCCGGACATTCAGGTGTCCGGGGCGTTCCGTCCCGCAGAGCGCACATATGGGAGATACCCGTACAGAAGCGCGCCCCTGTATCTGTCCGGCAAACCGGAACTTTATTTTCTAATTAGTGCTTACTGAACAGTGGGAAAAAGCTCGGAAACCATTGAAAATACTAGGAAAAACAGGGGTAATGCGGTAAAATATCTGCAAAGGGATTCAGAAGTTTGAAAGA
>NZ_JBQHUP010000061.1:0-12338 GCF_052065175.1 Dysosmobacter sp. HCP28S3_G4
CCTTTTTGCGCCTGACTGCGGTTGGGCTCTGGACTACGATTTTGACCTCGGCGAGCTGGTCATTTTTCCGAGATTTCCAAATGTTCCAGCCATTCAGTAGACCCTAATTACAAGTATTTTTGTGAGATTTTTACGAATTACGAGATTTAATTTCTCTTACGTTATGCGCCAACATCCTGCTTGGCACGCCATCAAGCATACCGCAGTTGTTTCCAAGGGGTTAGTGCATTTCTATGGCAATGCCGCACAGAAGAAAGGTGTACAATATAACCGTAATAATGGTACGATAATCCTATGAATAAGCAGATAACACTGGCCGCATTCAGCGATGGACTGGCAAATGTACGGACGAAGAAAAAAGAATTCCTTGCGCAGACCGCCCCCAGAATGTACGGACAGCACAAAAAAGACCCCTGAGTAGGAAACCGGACCGCACCAGGAAAACCGGTCAACAGATAAGAGGCCTCTGGCGCGGAAAAATGACAATTCTGCATCAGAGGTCAGAGCCTGTCCGAATGAACACATGCGGGTGTCACAGGGGAGCGTTTCCGGCCCGTTTGGCAGGGGACGGATTGCCGTCTGCGGGCACCTGTTACTTCACAGGTGCCCAGAAGTCATAGTACGCCATGTCGTAATTTCGGAAGGAGAGAGCCCGCAACATGATCGCTCCGTCCAACTCCAGATGGTTTTCCCTGATGAAGTCCAGACATTTGTAAAACTCGGAGTAGTCCTGATTGGTCATCGCCTTGATGGCCGCGTGAACGCATTTTCGGGGCGGACAGTAGGTAAACACGTCGGAGGGGAAATCTTCCATGGCGTGAAAGTTTCCGTCATCAACCAGGGTCAGTGCATATTGAAACTGCTTCTTGATGCGGTTGAAGCTCTCAAGAGAATGGGCGTCCTCATGAAAATCCACCAGCGTCTGCGGAATGATGAAGGTCAGCTTCGGAACGTAGCGCTGGGTCAGACGGCTGAAAGCGTCCATGGCCGCCGTCATATTGCCGCCTACATCTAGATAGATCATGGGCTCGGACAATTCCACCTGGATCTTGCTGAGACAGTTGATGGTGTTGGTAAAGCTTTCAATATAATCCTTCACTACCGCAATCCTGTTCTCGTAGTCCCGGATTTTCTCCTCCAGCAGCGCATAGTGCCGCTTCATGGTCTCCAGGGAACCCTCAATCGTGCTCTCGTTGATTAGGTAGCGAATGTCCTTCAGCGGCATGTTGGTGCTCCGAAGACGCATGATATAGTCCAGAATGATGAAATCCTCCCGGTTATAAAACCGGTACTGGTTATTCTCGTCCTTTTTTGTAGGCAGGACGCCCATCCGGTCATAAATCCGGAGCGTATCCGTACTGACACCGAAATAGTTGGCCATCTCTCCAATCTTGAAGCAGAATTTTTCCTCCTCCATGCGCGGTCTCCCCCCCTTGTTTGCTGTCATCCCGGGCCGGTGCCGGTCTGCTCAGCTATTATAATGCTTTATGATCCGGTTGTAAATCCGGTGGGAAAGATGAAAACAGGACTCTGCCTGGCGGGTGAAGTCATCCACACTGAGAAAAAATGAATTCAATGGGGCAAAAAAATACAAAACTATTGACTTTTGAGCCGGTCAAAGGTTTATTTTGAAACCAGAAGAGCTATCCGGAGAAAGGCGCGCATGCATTGGCGGCGCAGGAGGGGCGGAGAGCCCGGAGACAGTCTGGGAGCCGCACGCGGGAGCAATGCCGGCCGGGCAGGAGCGCGAAAAGCATGGGGCTCTGCGGCGAAAGACGGAATGCATACTTGGAATCTGAGGAGGCAGAAGGATGAAGAAAATCAACACGGCATTCAAGGAAATCGTGGAGAGGGAGCTGAACGACGGCGTTTTTCAGGAAGTGGTGGACATGCGGCGCCACATCCACATGCACCCCTGTGTCGGCATCTTTACCCAGGAGACGGAGAAATTTGTTCGGGAGAAGCTGGCTGCCTGGGGAATCGGGACGCTGGAGACGAAGACCGGCGTACTGGCCGTGATCCCGGGGAGGTGCCATGAGCAGATGGTGGCCCTGCGGGCGGACATGGATGCCCTGCCGCTGAAGGAGGAAAACGATGTTCCCTACTGCTCAATGTATGAGGGAAAGATGCACGCCTGCGGCCATGACGCCCACACGGCCATGCTGCTGGGGGCAGCCAAAATTATGAAGGCGCATCAGGATGTGCTGCCCTATGACGTGCTGCTGGTATTTCAGCCATCCGAGGAGGGCCCCATCATCAGCGGAGCGGAGGAGATGCTCAAGGAGATGGATGATATGGGCCTGACGGAGAAGATCAGGGTCATGTTCGGACAGCACGTCTTCAATACGGAGAACACGGGAACCGTGGGCACGCGGTACGGCTCGGTCTCTGCGTCCACGGACGTGTTTACATTGAAGTTCATCGGCAGCGGCGGACATTGTTCCATGCCGGAGGAGAGTGTGGATGCGCTGTCCCTGGGAGCCAGATTCGTCACGGAGATGGAGAGCTTTATGTCCCGGCGGATCAGTCCTTTCGATAACGCGGTGTGCGCCATCGGCACCTTCCACGCAGGCACGGCCAACAACATCATTCCGGAGACAGCTACCCTTACGGCATCCATCCGCTGTCAGAGAGAAGCTACCCGGGGACTGATCCTGGATCATGTGAAACGGCTTGCCGAGGGCATCTGCCATGGCTGGGACGCCACCTTTGAGCTGGATGTGACCCGCGGACTTCCCGTTCTGGTCAACGACGAGAACACGACCTCCTATGCCCGGAATGTGGCCGTTCAGGTGGTGGGAGCGGAGAATTACCGGGATATTTCCACCCCCATGATGGGCGCCGAGGATTTTGCGTACTTCGCAGAACGGGTGCCAGCATGCTTCCTGAATGTCGGCACCAGGAATGAGGCAAAGGGATTTACCGCCAAGGCGCATAACCCCAGGTTCGACATTGACGAGGACGGCCTGGCGGTGGGCGTCAAAATGCTCTGCGCTCTGGCGGCAAATGCGGAATAAGCCCGGATATCCGGGAAGAAGACTCTCTGTCGGGCTTCGGGTTGATGGGCTGCTGCAAGACCGGCGGATTATGGAGGTGCCATCATGACGAGAAAAGAACAGATCCTCGGGATCACAAAAGAGCTGGTGGCAGTTCAAAGCGACACGGGAACGGCTATGGAGACCGCAGCGGCGGACTGCATCGGCAGATTTCTGGCGGAGGACGCATATTTCTCCCGGCATCCGGAACTGTGGGGCCTGGAAAAGACAGGTGACCATCTGGGAAGATCCGTGGTGTGGGCGCTGAAAAAGGGGAGAACCGGAAAAGTAGTGATCCTGACAGGACATTACGATGCGGTGGAGATCGACTGCTATGGCGCCCTGAAGCCCTGGGCACTGGACCCGGACGCCCTGAAGGAGAAGATCTTGCAGCGGGAGCTGCCCCCCGCCTTACGGGCGCAGGCGGAGTCTCCGGACTGGATGTTCGGCAGGGCCTCCGCGGACATGAAAGGCGGGCTGGCAATCGGGCTCTATGAGGTATTGAACCTGCCGGAGGACAGCGAGACCGGCATTCTGTTTGCGGCGGTGTGCGACGAGGAAAATCTGTCTGCCGGTGCCAGGAGCATGGTGCCCTTCCTGCTACGGCTGCGGGAGCGCTTCGGCCTGATGTATCAGATGACCGTCATTCTGGAGCCGCAGCTTCCGATCGGCACGGATGACTTCATGATCTACAACGGCAGCATTGGAAAAATGCTGCCGGCCATCGTGGCCAAAGGGCACCTGGCCCACTGCGGCGAGCCGCTGAAGGGGCTCAACGCGGCGCATATGATCGCGGAGATCATCAGCCGGGTGGACATGAATACCGAACTGATGACAGAGGATCAGGGACTCAGCGCCCAGGTGCCCATCGCCCAGACGATGAGAGACCTGAAGACCACCTATGACGTCTCCATTCCTGAGTACGCGGCGGCCTGCGTCAATCTGCTGTTTCTGGGAAAGGACCGGCCCCACGTCCTGCTGGAGAAGGTCCGCAGTCTGGCAGAGACGGCGATGGTCTCGGTGACAGAGCGATACAGAAAGGCGTTCGATCTGGCGCTTTCCAAGGGTCTGGTGCTGGAGAGCGACCGTCTGCCTGCCTATGTGCAGGTCCTGCTGATGGGAGAGCTGGAACAGCTCCTGGCGGAAAGACGTGCCGATTTCGACAGCGTCCGGGAGGAGCTGACGGGCTCCCTGACCGATCAGGTCCGGACCGGCGCCATTACCTTACAGACCGCGGGCATCGCCTATATGAAGGCAATGCTGGAGCTGCTGGAGACGGAGTCGCCGGCGGTGGTCATCGGCATGGTGCCGCCGTATTATCCCTGCGTCAGCAACACTTACTTTGAGAACGACAGCGAGAAGCAGATTGCCTGTGTGCGGAAAACCGTGGAGCGGAAGGGCATGAAGCTCCGGGTCATGCCCTTCTTCACGGGAATCGGCGACTGCAGCTACATGGTCTGCGCCGATCCCGCGGCGGAACGGGAGCTGATGGGCCACATGACCCTTGCCGGAGCCGCCTACGATATCCCCTTTGAGGCGGCCCACCAACTGGTAGCACCCTGCTTTTTCATTGGCCCGCGGTGCAGGGACATCCACCGCTGGGAGGAGCGGGTCTATGTACCGGATCTGACAGAGAACGTGCCGGAGATCATCGAGGAGCTGCTGCGGTAAGCACAGCCGCTGCCCTGAGAAATATTTATGCAGAAGGCCGACTGTGCCCGCTGTGGGGGAACTATTTGCATTGGATAGCCCATCGGAGAGATAACAGTGCAAAATTGTCGGAACTGCACAGAAAAAGCGGCGAAAATTGTCGAAAGGCTCAAAGAACGGAATTCAATATTTTTTCGCTTGACCTTAGATGCACTCCAAGGTTTATGATTTAAGTATGTTCAGCAACTGCCAGCACAACAAATATAGGAGGGATAGATATGGCAAAGACAAAAGAAAAGAAGAAGCTCCAGTTTCCCCATCCCATTATCTTCATCCTGATTCTGAGCGTAATTATGATGTGCCTCTCCTGGGTGGTTCCCGCGGGCTATTATAAGGCCATCGACGCCAACGGCATCATTGCCGGCGAGGAAGGCTACGATGAGACCACGGGTGTTCTGGTGTATGACGAGGAGCACTATATCTCCACCGGCGAACCGGCCAAGATCGGTGTCTGGACCTCGATTCAGCAGATCGTGGCGGGCTTCAACGGAGCCAAGAGCGTTGTCTTCCTGATCCTGGTGGCTTTCTCCACCATCTATGTCATTGAGGCAACGGGCGCCCTGGACGCATTGGTTGCATCCTGCGTCCGAATGGCGGAGAAACGACCGAAAGCCGGCCCTATCATGCTGGTCATCATCATGTACCTGATGGCCCTGTGGGGCGGCACCGGCACGCTGTCCTATGAGGAGATCGGCGCGTTCATCCCCATTTTCCTGCTGCTGTGCATCTCTCTGGGCTATGACCCCATTGTGGCCCTCGCCACCTGCGCCATGTCCATGGGCTACGGTTTTGCTTCCGGATACGCCAACCCCTTTACGACCGGAACCGCTCATAACATTGTTGGACTGACTCCGCTGTCCGGCGCCGGCTATCGTCTCATTGTCCTGGTGGTTACCGTGGGCTTTTTGGCATTCTATACGCTGCGCTATGCCAAGAAGATCAAGGCGGATCCGTCCCTGTCCATCACCGCGGATATCGACTACTCCCATCTGAAGATCGATGAGGAGCGGAAAGCCACCCGCTTTACACCGGTGCGCACCCTCTCTCTGCTGGCCTTGGTGGCCATGGTGGGCATGATGTTCTATCAGCTCATGTTCAAGCGGCAGTACATCGACTGCTGCACCGCCCTGTTCCTGGCGCTTACCTTCATCATTATGATGATCCGCTGGATCGTCCCAGTGATCCAGAATGCCATGGCAGGCAAGGAAGTGGAGAAGGTCTATCTTCCCAGCGACACCATGCGGGACTGGATCACCGGTATGGGCGGCGCCGCTCTGCCCGCCATCATCGTGGGCTTCGGCTACGGCGTCAGCAATATCATGGCTACCGGCGGCATCAAGGACCCCATGATTCACGGCATGGTCGCCCTGCTGGGCAAGACCAATATCTACATCTCCATCGTGCTCATGTTCCTGTTCCAGACCTTCCTGAACTTCTGCGTGCCCTCCGGTTCCGGACAGGCTGCCATTTCCATGCCCCTCATCGGGCCTATCGCCCAGGGCATCGGCATGAATCTCCAGTCTGCCACGCTGGCTTTCAACTTCGGCGACGGCTTCTCCAATCTCCTGTGGCCCACGGCCTACGCGGTGGTCCTCCCTGTTCTGGCGGGGATTCCGGTGGGACGCTACTACAAGTGGTTCCTCAAGCTGTTCCTGTGCACCTGCGTGATCCTGGTGATCCTGCTGGAGATTTCTCTGTTCCTCTGGCAAGGTGTCTATTAAAATCAATCGGACAGCATTCAGGTCTCCGGCCGGATTTTCCGGCCGGAGACCTTTGCTGCAAACTGCGGGAAGCGGCTGCCTGCGAATACGCCGGAAGCTGCACAGTCCTGCGGAATGCTCAGACGCGGAAGCGGGCAGATGGGGCGCTGCCGGACAGCTCCTGCCGGCTGATGTACCGCTGAAATGAAATGGCTGCGTTCCCGGAAGATCAAAGAGCGAGATAGTTTGAGCGCAGAAGCACGCATGGAAAAGTCTGAGAGCATCTGCCGGAAGATCCTCGAATTGGATGCGTGACACCGCGCGAAAACCGTGATGCTCTACAAGTACACACGCGGTGAAGTACAATTGTCCGCTCTTGAAACAGAAAACGAACACGCAGTAGAGAAAAAGCGTTTCGTTTACCCACTGTGTATAGAAAACAGGCATATGCTGGCGATTGCTCCCACAAACTGCAATATAAAAAGTGCGTCTTGGAACTGCGGCGCATTTGGTATCGCAGAGCCAGATCCGGAGCAGGGTAAAATCGTGGAACCCGAGGAGATTGACCTTGTGATCTGCCCCTGCTCATCATTTGACGAGTGCGGCCACCGCCTCGGCATGGGCGGCGGCTACTATGACAGATTCCTTCCCTCTTGCACAAAAGCGACCGTGATTGCCGTGGCTTTTGAGACGCAGAAATCGGAGATGGTTCCTGCCCGGGCATGGGATGTTCCTGTTGAAATGGTCGTTACAGAGCAAAGAGTAATTGATCGTTTGCTACGAAAATAGGTAGCGAGGTCGTGTATCTTGACAAACAGGTTTTCAACGCCTCATGAAAAACCATCGCAGCACAAAAAGCGGCAGGTGAAAACCTGTCGCTGGTCGAAGTATGGAACCGCGAACATTAGTCTGGTGCAACCACAAAGTATCCCAGCTTTTGCAGTTCGTTCACCATGCGGCCGGCCCGTTTTCGTTCGCTTTGTTTCCTGCGGATCTCAAAGCATTCTTCGTTGTAGGGGATTCCTGTCTTCAGCATCGTGTAAATCAACGTCAACAGCTTTCGAGCCAAAGCAATCGTTGCCCGTTTTGCTCCCTTGCGCTGCTTGACTCGCCAGTACCAGCCAGAGAGGTACAGTGTTCGTTTTCCAGAGATGACCCATCCGACTTCGCAGAGCATGCTTTTCAGGTAAGGATTTCCCTTATTGATATGGGCGCTTTTGCGTTTTCCGGCACTCTCGTTGTTGCCGGGACTCAGACCAGCCCAGGAGCATATGTGCTGGGAATCCGGAAATGCACTCATACCCATCCGGACTTCCGGGAGGAGCTGATGCGTTACGCGTCGGAGAACTTCCGGTAAGACGGATGCCGGAACGGCGGGGTTTTCACGGAAACGGGTCGGAGAACGGCAGGCGTCCCGACAGGGACCGAAAAAGGAATGCTCTATACGGTAAACGACACCCAAGGGCTGAAGTGAACAGAATCGCGGATAGTATACGCGACTCGCATATACTATCAACTACTATACAGGAGTATTCTTTCACGCTATTCAATTTAAAGGTCGCTGTCTCTGGGGTAGTCGCCAGGGCTTACGATGACCATGTCGGCCAGGTAGGGGATGTCAACCGTGTTATGCTCCCGACAGATATGCTGTCGCATTGGAGATAGAAAGCTCTTTGGTAGCATCCGAGTCTCCCTTTAGAATTTATCTTGTCAAAGTAAGCCGGAAGTCGAGTCCTTAACCCCAATTCCTTCAGATCTTATAGGAATTGAAAATCTGGCATTTCCAAGGCGCTCCGAAAAATCGCTCTCACAGAATGCACTGAGAGCGGCTTTTCAATGCACTGCCGTATGATTTCATGTCTTGAGACCAAAACGGCTCACAGAGGCTTTAAACCACAAAACGAGCGATCCGCGGTTTTTGTGGCCATCCAGGCAGGCAAATTGCTGTGGACCAGACCTCGGAATGCTTTCCCAAAAGACAATTTATGTCCCCCAGGCGGAGGATGCCTGCCGAACCGCATTTCTGAAATACCGGCGTCTGTATCATAGCAGGAACGGTCTTCCAATTCGTAAATCCACGGTAAAATGACGATATATTATCTTCCTGAATGACCCTGGATATGCCAGGGCAAAAATCATTGATCAGGAGGATACGATCATGCAAGAACACACCTTTATCTGCTGCCGCTGTGGGCAGCCCCATCCGCTGAGTGAACGCATTTTGATGGACGAGGAGGAACTCTGCGGAGCCTGCGCCAACGAGGAGACCGTGATCTGCTCCCGCTGCGGCGAGCGCATCTACCGGGATGACAACGCCGGAGACGAGAATACGCCCCTCTGCCAGTCCTGCTATGACCGGCACTATACCAGCTGTGACTGCTGCGGCCGCATCATCCATGTTGACGATGCCTACTACCGCAGCGATGACGAGGATTCCCCGCTCTGCTATGACTGCTACACCCACGCCAGACGAAACAGAGCAATCGAAGATTATTACTACAAGCCGGAGCCCCTGTTCCGTGGCGATGGTTCCCGGTACTTCGGCGTGGAACTGGAGATCGATGGAGCCGGTGAGGACAACGACAGTGCCCGCCGGGTCATGGAGATCGCCAACGGAAACGGTCTCGAGAATCTCTACTGCAAGCATGACGGCTCTCTGGAAGATGGCTTCGAGATGGTCACCCATCCCATGACACTGGAGTATCACATGAAGGAGATGCCCTGGGCCGGAATTCTCCGGGAGGCCATCTCTCTGGGCTACACCAGCCATCAGGCCGGAACCTGCGGCCTCCACGTCCACGTGAACCGGAATGCCTTCGGACATACAGAAGAGGAGCAGGACGCGGTCATTGCCAGAATTCTGTACTTCTTCGAAAAGAACTGGGAGGAGCTTCTGAAATTCAGCCGCAGAACGCCCCGTCAGCTGGAACACTGGGCGGCCCGCTACGGCTACAAGGAACAGCCGAAGGAGCTGCTGGACCACGCCAAGAAGGGCGGTCACGGCGGCCGCTACAGCTGTGTGAACCTGCAGAACGCGGACACGATAGAATTCCGTATTTTCCGCGGCACCCTGAAACTCAATACCCTCATCGCCACATTGCAGCTTCTGGACCGGATCTGCGATGTGGCGCTTTTCATGTCCGATGACGAACTGAAGGCCATGTCCTGGACCACCTTTGCCGCGGGCTGTACCCAGCCGGAGCTGGTACGGTACTTAAAGGAGCGGCGGCTGTATGTGAATGAGCCGGTGGAGAGCGAGGAGGAAGTCTGATGTGCTGCCTGTTCGGATTGATGGACTGCCGCGGGTACTTCGGTGCCAAAAAGAAAACCCATATCCTCTCCGTCCTTGCGTCGGAGTGTGAGGAGCGCGGCACGGATGCCACCGGGATCGCCTACTGCACCAACGGCCATCTGAGCATCTATAAGCGGCCAGTGGCAGCGCACAAGCTCCGCTTCCGCATCCCGGGAGACAGCCGTGTCATCATGGGGCATACCCGGATGGCCACCCAGGGAAACGCCGGCAGGAACCGAAATAACCATCCGTTTCCCGGGAATGCAGCAGGCGGCAAATTTGCCCTGGCCCACAACGGCGTTCTGTACAACGACCGTCTCCTGCGGCAGACCAACGGCCTGCCGAAAACCAAAATCGAGACAGACAGCTATATTGCTGTCCAGCTGATCGAGCAGCAAAAAGCCCTCGACTTCTCCAGCCTGAAGTACATGGCGGAGCAGGTCGAGGGCACGTTTACGTTCACGGTGCTGGATGAGCGGGAGAATCTCTACTTTGTGAAGGGGGACAATCCGCTGTGCCTGTATTGCTATCCCAGATGTGGAGTGTACATCTACGCGTCCACGGAGGCCATTCTGACAAGAGCGCTGAATCGTCTGCACCTGCCGCTGGGCAAGCCGGAACGCATGGAACTGAGGTGCGGAGATATCCTGAGAATCACAACGTCCGGACAGCAGGCATTTGCCGCCTTTGACGCATCCAGCATGATCCTGCCGTGGGGGTATTGGTCCATGTGGCCGGATAACCATAAGAATTCCGGCAAAAATCAGACGGCGGAAAAAGAATATCTGGACGAGCTGAAGTCCGTGGCCTGCTGCTATGGCTATTCGCCGGACGCGGTAGACCGGATGATAGCGGCTGGCTTCACCACCGATGAGGTGGAAGAATTTCTGTACGAAAGGGGTATATTCCATGCTGCTCCATAGCGATGACAACAAACAGATTTAATCCCGAAGATCGGTCTGCATAGCAACATGCTATGCAGATCTTTTTTGTGAGGGGCACAAAGGGGGGATCAGGACCTATATAAATAAGGCCCTGATCGTATCCGAAAGATTCTTTCTTTGGTATGATAATAGCAACAGGAGCTCCTCGTAATAAAACACAATAGGAGAAAAGCAAATGCAACACGAAGAAAAATCAAATAAAGCAGGGAACCGCCTGCCAATTAGGACCAGCGGCAGTACCGGCACTGAGAGAAAGCCGTACTATTGTCCATATGGCTACATTGAAGAGGATTATGGTTCAAGCGTAAAAATTGTAAATGCCCGACTTGCCGAATCCGCACCACAAACGCACAGCGATGGTTCCTCCGTCCCCGAACAAAGTTCCGGCGAAATCGTCAATGATTTTAGCCTGATTGAAGGGTCCTATCACATGGCAGATAATTACTCTACCCAGATGGATCTGTGGTTTGACTACGATGTTTCGGGACTGAATGCAGATAATTGGCAATCAGCTTCATCAGAGCCGCTGGAAGTCAAGTTCATGTTTTTGGATGATAGCGGGATTCTCGGAGATGGTGCAGCTGATTGGTGGCCCACAAATGATGAATACCCCCGTTTTGAGGGAGAACTCTATAGTTCATTTGACCCCATCACTATAGAATATGACGGCTATAATTTCATCGTCACTTGCCTCGCTCTGGGGCTTACCGACGCCTCTTTCTTTGCGGACTGATACCAAAAACTCTGATTTTGCGTTTTAAGGCACTGTAAGCCATTTTAGCCATCAGACATGAAATCATACGGCAAGCCTCTTAAAAGCCGCATACATAGCATCCTGCAAGGTCACTTTTTAGCCGGGATTTGTGTAGGAGTTCTGAATACCCAAAAAATGAACGTGGCTTTTTGAGATAAAAAGAGAGATCCGGCGCTCAGGATGGGCGCCGGATCTCTGCTGTTTAGATCTTCATTGAACAAATTTGGTGGAAATCAGACGCTCAAATCAACGAAAACGCAGTAATTTCAAGCGGCAACGTTTATACTTAGCGGATACAGTACACTTCATAATAGAGGTGGGCAGAAAGGGAAAACGAATCCCCTGTGCGCCAAATGTGCGCCAGAACGCTGACAAGTACGATCTCAAATCCGTCAAAAAGTTAAGAAAATCGCCGTATTTCACAAGAAATACGGCGATTTTGTGGTTGCGGAGACAGGACTTGAACCTGCGACCTCCGGGTTATGAGCCCGACGAGCTACCAACTGCTCTACTCCGCGATATCAAATTTTGGTGCCGGTGACCGGACTCGAACCGGTACGGTATTGCTACCAGAGGATTTTAAGTCCGCCGTGTCTACCGATTTCACCACACCGGCAAATCATCAGCTTAATTATAATACCATTCTGCACCCGATATGTCAATAGATGTTCCGAAAATTTCTCCCGAAACTTTTCGACCGGTTTCATCAGATGGCCTGGGGTCCGCGTGGAGCGTCAGAGTGCGCTCCCTGGGTAAGGGCGAAAAACGGCCTGAGAGATCGCTCTCTCAGGCCGCAGGCTGTCGAAAAAGTCGAGCATAGCTGGGCTTTTTCGCATTTATATGGTAAAATAAGCATGGGTGATGAAAGATGCTTGAACGAGGGAAGCTGGATCGTGGAATCGT
>NZ_JBQHUP010000062.1:0-12220 GCF_052065175.1 Dysosmobacter sp. HCP28S3_G4
TCTTTCAAACTTCTGAATCCCTTTGCAGATATTTTACCGCATTACCCCTGTTTTTCCTAGTATTTTCAATGGTTTCCGAGCTTTTTCCCACTGTTCAGTAAGCACTAATTATAGAAAGCAAAATTTACGGCTATATCCGTGTTTCCAGCAAAGATCAGAATGAAGACCGGCAGCTGATTGCACTGCATGGCAAGGCGTGAAGAATGACTGTATTTACATTGACAAGAAATCTGGCAAGGATTTCAACCGCCCACAGTACAAGAAGCTGATGAAAAAGCTAAAACCGGGCGATTTGCTCATGATCCAGAGCATCGACCGGTTGGGACGCAATTATGAAGAAGTACAGAATCAATGGCGTGTGCTGACAAAGGAGAAAGAAGTGGATATCTGCGTCATTGATATGCCGTTACTGGATACAAGGCAGGGGAAAGACCTTTTGGGTACGTTCATCGCAGACCTTGTGCTGCAAATTCTGTCATTCGTGGCGCAGAACGAGCGTGAGTACATCCGAAAGAGACAGGCAGAGGGTATCGCTGCGGCGAAAGCAAAAGGCGTCAAATTTGGCAGAAAACCGCTTCCGCTGCCCGAGAATTTCTACGAAGTACACCAAGCGTGGCGATCAAAAAAGCTGACGCTGAAACAGGCGGCGTCAGCATGCAATATGCCTGTTGGCACTTTCTACGGCAAGGCACGAAAGTTTGAAAATGTTACCTAAACAAATCGTGTCGATAATTTGGAAATGTGTACTTTTGCAAACCACGTAAAATCACGGCGATTAAGGAAAAATATTCCTTGAAATTGTTAAATATTTTGTTTATAGTTGGTTATAAGCATATGTGTCTTTGCAATTTGCAAAAGTACACTTAGGCAAACTGCGATTGGCACAGAAGAAAGGAGAAAAGCAGATGAGAAAACCCAAGCGCATATTGACCCTGTTCCTGAGCGTTGTCCTGATACTGGGACTTTTCCCGGTGTCGGCAATGGCGCAGGAGGTAAACACACTTGTTTTGGATAAGGAATGCTCGTTTACCTCTACTGCGAGCGAAACTGATAACGACACTACTGAGTTCACTTTTACGACAGGCCAAGCGGGCGTGTACCGCTTTGAGCTGGAGAGCATGGATAAAAATTTTACCGCCGGAAATCTTAAGCTCTATTCCGGCAGTACTGAACTTGCCCCATATTTCGTTGGTGATTATTTTAATGCAGATAGTCTCAGTACACCATTGAGATATTATAGCTGGAATTTGAACGCCAACACGACCTATCGTATGACGCATGAACCATTGGAGTGGGGAACCAAAGCTTATAACCTGATGCCCACCTATTTAGGGGCTTTTGTTGACCCTACGCTTTCTGAAGGACAGTCTGCGCAAATCGATTTTTTGGAAGTTGGAGGGAACTCCGAAGGATTTACTCCCGAAAGTACCTTTACTGAGTATGTGGCACACTTTAATGTGCGGGTAGTTGCCTCAGGTTTTTACCAAATCAGAAGTGCAAACGGAAGTACTATTTCCAATTGTTGGAGTTCTCCCACCTTCCCGCAGACTCTCTATTTTCAAAGCGGGAAGGACTATGGCTTTTATGCCTACTTTAAGTCAGAATCTGCTGCGTCTGCTGGTGATACAATCACATTGACTGCGGTGCAACAACCGGAATGCAAAATTCTTACAGAGTCATCTCCTGTTACATGGGCAGAGGATGGTTGGGTTGCATTTACAGCCCAATCTGCTGGCACCTATCGTTTTGAAACGGCAGAAGACTTTTCCGCGCTTTATGGATATGGAATTCTATCCGTCAATGATAGAATAACTGTCGGATATGAAGAATTAATAGATATAATGGCAGACCTTGAAAATTACTCCATGTATCTCGGAGAAACAGTCTACTTTCATGTGTACGGCGAAGGTAGGCTGACCGTCACAAAAGCAGGCGGTTCGACCGAGCCAAACCCCGCGCCAGCCGCTGAGCCAATCAAGAAAAGAGGCACATTCACTTACATCTCTCAAATTCTGCCTAAGAAGGATAAAGAACAACAAAAAGCCTCATATGACTATTCTTATGATGAATCATGGTTCCTGAAAAGCGGTACAGAATACCAGCACGATCTTGCACGGATGTCCATTCGCATGGCTCTGGCTGCGTCAAGAACGACCCCTGTGAGCATAAAGGATCTATTTGATCAGTTGGGCTTCAGCTATTCGAACGAATCTGTTGTTTATCCGACGCCGACAAGAGATTCCATCGGCTATGCGATCGGCAGCAAAAGAATCCTTGATGAGAACGGTCAGGAGTTCACGCTGGTCGCGGTCGCGGTGCGCGGCGGTGGTTATAAGGACGAGTGGGCAAGCAATTTTACGATAGGGAAAGGAGCCGAACACCAGGGCTTTAAAAAAGCTGGCGAAAAGGTTGCGGAAGCGGTTCAGTCATACATCTCGGAATATGGCACAGATAATACCAAGGTTTGGATTACGGGGTATAGCCGTGCAGCAGCGGCCTCCAACATTGCGGCTCAGCGTCTGAACGAGTGGGCAAAACAGGGCAGCGTCGAAGGCTTGTCCACAGAGGGGATTTATGCATACTGCTTTGAATGCCCGCAGAACGTCAGAACGACAATTTCAAAAGAATACAAAAATGTTTATGGCAACATTCATAGCATTGTAAATAACATTGATATGGTTACCAAGGTCGCTCCCAAGGACGACAACTGGAATTACAGCCGGTATGGAATCACCTATCAGATACCTACCGCTGGCCTGATTCCCAGCTTTTCTGACAAGGTAACAGAAATGCGGGCGCACTATATAGATATTGTCAGGAGCGCCTATGACTACGCCTATGACGATCCTATCGACCTCGATAGTGTGGCAGCCAAAGTTGCAAAGGTAACCGCACAGCCTGGAAGTCAGGAAGAAGTTGCAGATGCAATTGTTTCGTTAATTGCTTCGGTACTTGACTCTCCTAAAGACATCTCGTGGGATACTCAGCAGAGAATCCGCGACTTGGCCGCGGAATACTTAGGCAACGAAGACGAGGACGCTGGCGCTTTTCTGTTGAGACTTTTTGGTTATGGTGCAGCAGGTGCCGCGGTGTATCTGGACTGGATAGTTTCTGCACTTACTGTTGTTACCGGCCTTGAAATTGCACAGGCTCACTACCCCGAGCTTTGCCTTGCGTGGATGGATACGATCGACGGCGCAGGCGGGTTTGCCGATTCGAGAACACGCAAGCTGTATGTCAACTGCCCGGTGGATGTCTCCATCTATGACAGCAGCGATAAACTGGTCGCGCAGATCATCAATAACTCGGCTGAAAACTCTCCCGCAGATGGAATCCCTGCGTTTGTTGATTTCGACGGCCAGAAAATTATCATGCTTCCGAGCAACGAGGAATACCGCGTCGAGTTGGCGGCGACCGGCTCCGGCGAGATGACTTATATGGTGTCCGAATATGATGTGAACGACGGCTCCACGGATAAGCTCATCAGCTATCACTATATCCCCATTGCCGCCGGTGATGCGTTTACCGGCACGGTCGAGAATCTGGAACAGACCTCCGATGCGCAGTATCCGCTCGAAGGTGCATCCGGAGCTATCTCCCCCACCGTGAAGCAGCAGGGTGATGACGTCAAGCAATACGGCGTCACTGTAAAAACCAGTGGAAATGGCGCTGCCTATGGCGGCGGCTACTACCTGAACGGAGAATATACCAAGCTGACCGCCGTACCGAATAACGGCGAATCCTTCCTCGGCTGGTATGTAAATGAAGCTTTGATCTCCGCGGATCCTGAGTACAGAATGATGGTTGCTGCTGACACAGAGATTGTTGCCAAGTTTACTTCCACAAAATCAGAATCAAATGGGCATTCCTCCGGTTCCACTACCTACGATGTCACGGTAAAGAACAGCAAGAACGGCGCTGTGACCGCAGACCGCAAGACGGCATCCTCCGGAAGCACCGTCACCCTGACAATCTCTCCCGAACAGGGCTGGACGCTGGAGACACTCACAGTCACCAATGCCAGCGGCAAGGAGATTGACCTGAACATTGTGAAGGTTGGTGAGAAATATACCTTCAAGATGCCCAGCAGCAACGTCACCGTGGCAGCTACTTTTATGGAGGACAACAGCATCCTGAACAGCTTTGTGGATGTTCCCTCCGGCTCTTATTACTATGACGCTGTCCTTTGGGCTGTAAAAAACAGCATCACTACCGGCACTGATGCTATCCACTTCTCCCCGGACGGCATCTGCACCCGCGCACAGGCTGTGACCTTCCTTTGGAGAGCCGCGGGAAGCCCTGCGCCCAAGTCCAGCGCAATGCCCTTTATCGATGTCCCCGCTGGCAGTTACTACTACAATGCGGTGCTCTGGGCCGTTGAAAATGGTATCACCAAGGGCACCAGCGATACTGCTTTCAGCCCCGACAAGACCTGCACACGCGCACAGATCGTCACGTTCCTGTGGCGTAGCCAAAACGCACCGGCAGCTGGCAGCAGCAATCCCTTTGCGGACGTTGCCGCAAGCGACTATTACGCAGGCGCGGTGCTGTGGGCGGTCAAGAATGACATCACCAAGGGCACGGGCGCGACCACGTTCAGCCCGGATGCTGACTGCACAAGAGCACAGATCGTGACCTTCCTTTGGCGAACGTTGGCGTAACCCCGAAGGAATGTAAAAATCCATTCTAACAGAAGGGCGCACTTCTATACTCTCCTGACGGGAGTATGTGCGCTCTGCGAGGCAGACAGCCCGGACGTTTGACTGTCCGGGCTGTTTTGCGTCGCGTTGCTCCGTACAAGGGGCTGCACCCCTTGCGACGCTTGCGCGCCTATCCCAGCAGACTTTGCAGCGGAAACCGTCTGCTGGCGCAGACCATTTCCGCCGCAAAGCCTGAAAATCCATATCGTTACCAAGACCGTCTACTGAAAACGTAGGCGGTCTTTTTGTATCTATCCACCCCATCATTTATCAGTCAGGAGGGTAAAATCATGCACGAAAAAGAAATTGAGAAACTGCAAGCAGAGAAAGAAAAGGTCGAGCGGCAGCTTGCGCAGGAGCAGCACAAAATTCAGCGCCTTAAAAACCGCGCTGCCTACTACGAAAAAGGAGATTGCCGCAAGCGGGCGCACCGGCTTATCACCCGTGGTGCTGCCATCGAGAGCGTCGCACCGCAGACGAAGGGTTTGAGCGAGACTGCATTTTACGCTTTTGCAGAACAGGTCTTTGCCCTACCAGATGCGCAAAAGCTTCTCATGGAAGCTGTCAGCCGCCATGCGGGAGGTGATTGAGCATCGCACTGTTTCATTTTCATGTGACGCAGATCAAACGCAGCGCGGGGCAATCTGCCGTGGCTGCTGCCGCCTATCGCGCCGGGGAAAAGCTGCACAGCAAATACTACGGCGAGGACAGCGACTACACCCGCAAGGGCGGCGTGATCTGTTCTGAAATCCTGCTGCCGTCCCACGCCCCGCCAGAGTACGCAGACCGCGAAACGCTCTGGAACGCCGTGGAGAAAGCCGAGCGCGGGAAGAAAGCACAGCTTGCATACAGCTTTGATATTGCCTTGCAGAACGAGTTTTCCATGCAGGAGAATTTCGACCTTGCAAGGCAATTTCTGCTGAACAATTTTGTGAGCCGTGGCATGATAGTGGACTTCGCCGTTCACTCGCCCGACAAGGAGGGCGGCGGCATTTCCAACCCGCATTTTCATGTCATGTGTCCGATTCGTCCTATTGAGCCGGACGGCAGGTGGGGCAAGAAACAGCTGCGGGAATATGTGCTGGATGAGTATGGAGAGCACGTTCTGGACGAGGCAGGCAACTATGTGTTCAACGCCGTTCCTACGACGGACTGGGGCAAACCGGAGACACTGGAAGCGTGGCGGCAGGCATGGGCTGAGATGTGCAATGCCAAGTTTGCCGAAAAGGGCTTAGACTGTCGCATTGACCACCGCAGCTTTGCCCGTCAGGGTGTGGAGCAGATCCCCACCCAGCACGAGGGTCCCACCGTCCGGGCAATGGAGGCAAAGGGCATCCGTACCGACAAGGGCGATCTCAACCGCTTCATCCGGAAAACCAATGCGCTGCTGCGGGAAGCCAAAGAAAAAATCGCCGTGCTGATCGGCTGGCTGAAGAACGTAAAAGCCGAGCTTGCCAAGCCCCAGCCGCCTACGCTCAACGATCTGCTGGCGCTGCATTGCGCCAATCGCAACAAGGGCGCGTACAGCAATAAGGCGAAGAACGCCAACTTGCAGCGTTACGCCGAGACGTTCAGCTTTTTACAATCCAAAAACCTTTACACCGTGGACGATCTGGAAAATACGCTTCATGCCATGCAGGACAAGATCGATACGTTGAAAAAGTCGGCATCGTCAAAGCAAGCCCGTATCAAAGAAGTGGACGAACTGCTGCGCATGATGGACTACTACAAATCCGGCAAGCCCGCTGCGGATAAGCTGAAATCCATCCGCTTTGAGAAATCACGGCAGAAGTACAAATCAGAACACGATGATGAACTGCGGACATTCTACATGGCAGAGCGCAAGCTGAAACCGCACTTCAAGGATGGCAAGCTGCCCATCGCCGCATGGCGCAGAGAACGGGAACAGTTGGAGCAGGAATACAAAGACATTCAGACGGAACTTTCGCCGCTCCATGCCGACGCAAAAAAGCTCTGGGCAATTCACTACAACATCTATGAGGTGCAGCATGAGCAGGAGCGCCAGAACGCCGCGACGCGGCAGAAAAGGCAGGAAATCGAACACTAAGGAGGACAGTGCCTATTGAGTATCTTTGAAGCCGTCAAGCAGTCTGTGACCACCCGGCAGGCTGCGGAGCGATACGGCATCCGGGTGGAGCGAAACGGAATGTGCCGCTGCCCGTTCCATGATGACAGTACGCCCAGCATGAAGCTGGATCGCCGGTATTACTGCTTCGGCTGCGGGGCTACCGGGGACGTGATCGACTTCGTTTCCCGGCTCCGCGGGATCGGCAGCAAGGAAGCCGCAATTCTGCTGGCACAGGATTTTGCTATTCCGTATGAGGATGGCACGGGCAAAATGAGCAAGCTGCGACAACAAAATACCGACGAACAGAATTATCAGCACATGGAACGCTACTGCTTCCGTGTGCTGTTGGACTATTACCGGCTGTTATGCCGCTGGAAGGAGGGCTATGCCCCGCAGACGCCGGAGGACGGCCATCATCCGCACTTTGTGGAAGCATTGCAGAAGCTCTCGCTGGTAGAATATCTGCTGGACGAACTGCTGTGCGGGGATATGCAGGCGCGGGCGTCCGTCGTGATCGAATATGGAGAGGAAGTGAGGAAAATTGAGCAGCGAATGGCAGAGCTTGCCGCCGCAGATGAAGCAGCAGCTCAAAACGCAGATGAGCAGCATGAGATCAGCGACGAGCGTTGAAGAGGTCAAGGCCATGCTGGACACCACGGAAAAAGGTGGTGTCCGCAACAGCATCAAGAACTGCCTGATGGTATTTCAGCATGATCCGCTGCTCTCCGGCGCGATTGCCTACAATCTGCTGACCGACCGCACCGATATTGTGAAGCCCATTGGTTATGACCGAAGCCCCAGCGCGTCCATGACCGACACGGATATGAAGTACATCCGGCTGTATCTGGAAGAGAATTACGACCTGACAAGCGAGAAGAAGATCATGGATGCTGCCGATCTTGCTGCCCATCAGAACAGCTACCATCCTGTCCGGGATTATCTGAACAGTCTCACATGGGATGGCACGGAGCGCATCCACTATTGTCTTCATCATTTCCTCGGCGCGGAAGCAGACGAGTACACTTTTCAGGCGCTGCGGCTGTTCCTGCTTGGCGCGATTCATCGGGCATTTCACCCCGGCTGCAAATTTGAGGTTATGCTCTGTCTGGTGGGCGGTCAGGGCGCGGGAAAGTCCACCTTCTTCCGGTTGCTGGCAGGAAAGGACGAGTGGTTCTCCGACGATCTGCGGAAGCTGGACGATGAAAATGTATACCGCAAGCTGCAAGGTCACTGGATCATTGAAATGTCCGAGATGATTGCCACCGCCAATGCCAAGAGTATTGAGGAAATCAAGTCGTTTCTGAGCCGCCAGAAGGAGGTCTACAAAATCCCGTATGAAACCCACCCAGCGGACCGATTGCGGCAATGTGTGTTCGGCGGCACGTCCAACGCAATGGACTTCCTGCCCCTCGACCGCTCCGGCAACCGACGCTTTCTGCCGGTGCAGGTCTGCCCAGTACAGGCAGAGGTTCACATTTTGGAGGACGAAGCTGCATCCAGAGTCTATTTGCAGCAGGTATGGGCAGAGGCAATGACCATCTACCGGGCAGGTGGCTGGAAGCTGACATTCAGCCCGGAAATGGTGCGCTATCTCAAAGAGCATCAGAAGGACTTCATGCCGGAGGACACGAAAGCGGGCATGATTCAGGCGTTTCTGGACAGCTACACGGGCGATACCGTCTGTTCCAAGCAGCTTTACAAGGAGGCGCTGAACCATGCTTTTGACGAGCCGAAGCAATGGGAAATCCGCGAGATCAACGAGATTATGAACCAGTGTGTGACTGGCTGGACGTATTTCTCCAATCCCCGCAGCTTTGCCGGATACGGCAGGCAAAAGGGCTGGGAGCGCGAAAGAGCTGCAACCGACAACGGCAACCATGCCGCAGAAATCCCGGACGGCTTTGTGGAGATCACGGAGCAGATCGAGATGCCGTTCTGAAAGGCACGGTTTGTTGCAAAGCCTGTTGCTGTCCCGTTGCCGGGCTGGTTGCCGGAGAAATCCTTGTCCTGTCAGGTTTTTCTACCTTTGACAACCAAAACAACAGAAAAATAGAAGAAAAAGAAAATCGTAAATCAACCGTCAGACCGGGTATGTTTCGAGGTTTTTGGAAGTCCGTTGCCGGACTTCGTTGCCGCCTCGCCCTGTCTGGCTATTTTTATAAGGAGGGTAAACTGCCTATGAAGGAAATCCCGATTTGGGAAAAGAGCAATCTGAGCTTGGAGGAGGCTGCGGCTTACTCCGGCATTGGTATCAACAAACTGCGCGAGATCACCAACGAGGACCGGTGCAAATTTGTCCTCTGGGTGGGCAACAAGCGCCTGATTAAACGCCGCCTGTTCGATCAGTTCATCGAGCAGGCGTATTCTATTTGAAGAAGTGATGTGAAAATCTATGACACAGCGACACTTTGAAAAAGTTGTCTGTTCCTGTTCAATATCAGTGGAAATCGCATATTCGGTATGATATACTTGTATCAATCCCTATAATAGCGCTTTTCACGGAAAGGAGTTTCTGAATTGTCTGAAAAGCGCAAAGATAGCAAAGGTCGTGTTTTGAAGGACGGCGAAAGCCAAAGAGCAAACGGCACTTATGACTATCGTTATACCGATATACACAAGAAACGGCGTTGTATTTACGCCAAATCCCTGACAGAGTTGCGGAAGAAAGAGGACGAGCTGCGGCGCGACATGGCGGACGGCATCGACTATGCTGCGGGAGAAATGACCGTGGCGGAGCTGGTTGATCGCTACATGAATCTAAAACGGGGCTTGAAGCAAAATTCGCTGCGGTCTTATGGCTCTGCGGTCAAACGGATTCACGCCGACCCATTCGGACAGAAGCCGATCAAAACCGTAAAGCTCTCCGACGCAAAGGGCTGGTTCGTGTTTCTGCACGACAGCGGCATCAAGCAAAACACCATCGGTGTGCTGCAAAGCGTTGTCAGACCGGCATTTGAAATGGCGGTGGATGATGACATCATCCGCAAGAACCCGTTCAAGTTCAAGCTGTCTGATGTGGTGCCGAAGGATGCCTATGTACGCGATGCGCTGACCAAGGAGCAGCAGGAGAAGTATCTGCAATTCGTGCAGGACTGCGGCGGGAATTACTATGATGACATTGTGATTCTGCTGGGAACCGGCTTGCGTGTGAGCGAGCTGTACGGTCTGACACGGGCAGATATTGACTTTGACCGGCGCTGTATCCATGTGCGGCGGCAGTTGTGCCGGACGGCGGAGAAGCCCTATTTCGTCACGCCGCCCAAAACCAAAAGCGGCATCCGAAACGTCCCCATGACGGACGCGGTTTACATGGCGCTGATGCGGGTGGTGAAAGCCAGAACCGCCCCGAAGGTGGAATTGCTGGTGGACGGTCACAGCGGGTTCCTCTTTCTGGACAAGTCCGGGATGCCGAAGGTTGCGATGCACTTGGAGAACTATATGCGAGGGCTGCAAGCGCGATTTGAACAGGTATACGGCAAGCCTGTCCCACGAATCACGCCTCATGTGCTGCGCCATACCTTCTGTACCAACGTTCAACAGGCGGGGCTTGACGTGAAAAGCCTGCAATATCTGATGGGACATTCCAACGCCAGTGTGACGCTGGATGTCTACACCCACAGCAGCTTTGATTCTGTCGAGAGAGCCTTTGAACAGATCGCCAGCAGCCTGTAATTTTCATTGTACGAAGTTGGCTGGCTTACGCCACAACTTACGCCAATTCCCTGTCAAGTAGCGTAGATTTGCGTAGAAATGTGTGAATTCTATCGAAATCAAGGAAGCTGCAAAAAGTGACTTAAAGCCTTGATAACTCTACAAAAATCTGCATTTTCCGTTATATGCGTTTTGCTTCAAAAAGTTGCGGTTTTGAAGGGCGGCATGTACTAATAACCCGCTCTAACCCTTGATTTTCCGATGATTCCCTGTGAAAAGCCGTCGATTTCCCGCACTTTTGAAGTGTTTAAGTTGACGGGTTGTGCGAGCTTACACACAACTTACACACTTTGATGATTCGGAAACGCTTAACATGGACGAAGGCCTGGTATTCACATTTGTGGATACCAGGCCTTTTGTACGTTGCAGGTTTTATTGTCTTCGGATCATGATGCTCTCGTGCTCGTCTTAGGGGAAAAGCATTGAGCATGCTGACATTGGTGAAGATTGCAAATCAAACCGAAAAATAATTTTGTAAAAATGCAGTGCAGTCCGAAATGAGATGCACCCCATTCGTTAGACAATATGGTATGCTGCCTGACGAATGGGGTGTTAATTATGCCAAAAGGAGTACCGATCCACCGATATTGCTGATTCACCAGAATTTTTTCTTCTTCATCACCCAGAGGCAAATCAAGACTACAAGAACACTGATACCGATGACTGCCGGGTAGCCGTATTTCCATGTCAACTCCGGCATATTGGTAAAGTTCATGCCATACCAGCCTGCCACCAGGGACAGGGGCAGAAAAATTGTCGTGACGATGGTAAGTATCTTCATGATGTTATTCTGCCGAATATCGATTTCCGCCTGAAACAGTTCCCGCACCTGCAGGCCATATTCCCGCAGCATTTGCGCCTCATCCTTCAGGCGGCTGATACGTTTCTCCACCATATGAAACAGGCGAAGTTCATGCTCATCGAAATACTCATTTTCATTTTCCTGAAATTCACAGACCATATCATCCAGCTGCGTATAGTACCGTATCCAGTTGGATATTTCTTTTCGTATTGCCGTCATTTGGGGGTTGAATCCTTCCAACTGGCCTGCCAGAACCTGATCTTCAAGCTGATTCAGCTTATCCTCTAACTCTTGCAAGTGGTGCATATCCTTGGCGATGATCAGCTCCAGGAACGTATAAAAGAAACTGCCTGGGCTCTTTTCCATCTGGGGATTCTCCTGGATCAGTCTCTGGATCATGGCATGGGCCACACCCGCATCGTCGCACAAAACCACATGGCTGGGTGTCATCAGATAGCCGAAGGCGATGGGGGCCTTTTCTTTCGTATGCCGTGGGGTCACAATAGTCCCGCACAGATAATTCCGGTGGGGTTCAGCCTTACATACGCGGGCATCCCTCGCTGTAGGCGTATGGCGGAGAACCTGCTCTAGTCCCGGGAGTTGGAGATTCTGGTCCAGCTCCTCCGAGGACAGCAGTGTAAGGACGCAGGTATCTGGCTCCGGCTTTCCAGACAGCGGCGTCAGGTTAGAACCTATCCTATATTGATACATAAGCGGCCTCCTGAATCGCTTCTTTTTCAGTGCCATTGTACCACTATCTGCACAAAGCGCAAGCCGCCTGCGGTTTCATCGTGAAAAGCATTTTCAATACAGCTTGCCGTCTGCGCACTGCACCTCGGTAATGTCCGTGAGGAACTTCTCCAGCGGCCGCTCCGCGCCGAAGTTCCGCTTCAAAAGATTCTCCTGCTCCTGTGCTTC
>NZ_JBQHUP010000063.1:0-12212 GCF_052065175.1 Dysosmobacter sp. HCP28S3_G4
CTTCCTTGAATTCCTTGCTGTACTTTCCCATTGTGATCCCCTCCATCTTTGTTTTTCACTTTAACAGATTTTTGGGGAATTTGCGACTGCACTTAAAGGGTACCACTCCACTTCAACAACCCATTTGTCCTGTGGGGCAGATACCAGCGCCGGGGACTGAAAACGGTGCTTACCGTGTCCTTCCAGTTCCACCATACCCAGATGGACGGCGCCCACGCGGGCCGTTTTCTGGACGGCCTGCAGAGAGCCATCGACGAACTGACAGGCAGATAATTCGATTACGGGAGCTTACCGACCGACAGAAGGGAGCGGGCTATGGATCTGGAGCTTCTGCTGTCCGCGCTGACGGCAAAGGATACAAAATGCGCTTATGGCACCCTGCTGGAGCTGGAGCGGCTGTCCGATGAGTCGGACTGCCTGTACCCGTATACGGAGCGGTTCGCGGACATGACGGAGGACCGGGCCTACGCCGTCCGGTGCCGGGGGTTCCGGCTCTTTTGCAGGCAGGCCCGGTGGGATGACGGCGGCGTCATCGACCGCTGTCTGGACCGGGCGCTGGCGATCCTGGAGGATGAAAAGCCCACGGCGGTGCGGCAGGCGCTGGCGGCCCTGCTGGAGCTGGCGCCGTACAAGCGGGCGCTGTGGCCCGTGATCCGGGCGCGGGTGGAGGCTATGGACCTGAACAGGTACAGGGACACCATGGCGCCGCTGATCGAAAAGGACATCCGGCGGCTGCTGGACGCCATGGAATAAAAACACGGGGAGCCGGACGGCTCCCCGTGTTTTGCAGTTTGCGCTTTCTTATCCCAGCAGATAGCTGTACTTCGTGAGGACGGTGAGGATGAACACCTCGATTTCCGCGGGCAGGTCGTTCTGTCCGTCCAGATCAGCCTCGAAGACCTTTCCGCCCAGCCGGACCAGCACCTTGCGGCCGCCCAGGGGCAGGAAGCCCTGATTCTTCTCGCTATCGTCGAAGCCCTTCCGGGTCAGGAACAGGGTGAACTTATCCCGGTAGGGGGCGGAATCGTAGGGGCAGAACACGGCACAGTTGCCGCACTCGTTGCACATCCGGTCCACATGGAGGATCTGATGGCGGCCGTCGGGCAGCTCAATGACCACATTGGCCCGGTTGGGGCATACGTCGGCGCAGACCTGACACACCACGTTGCAGGTGAGGCAGCGGTCGCCCTCGCACTTGGCGGACTCGCACAGGATGCCCTTCTTGGCGATGGCGTCCGCCCGGCTGGCTTTGGCGTGGGCGGGGATGGCGTACTTGTGGGCCTCGCCGATGACGGCGTTGGCGAACCAGGTGGCGTCGGCGATGCCCTCCACCACCGTGGCGGGGCCCCGCATGGCGTCGCCGCCCACGTAGACGCCGTCCAGATTGGTCCGGAAGGCGGGAACGCCCTTCTCATCCACCTCAATGCCGTTGGCGGTGAACAACTCCGACTCCACCTTCTCTCCCACGGCGGAGATGACGGTGTCGCAGGGGATGGAGACCGTCTCGCCGGTGGGGACGGGCTTCCGGCGGCCCTTTTCGTCCGGATCGCCCAGACGCATCTTCTCGCAGATCAGCGCGCCGTCCTTCTGCTCCACAGGCGCCACCAGCTCCAGGAACTGCACGCCGTCGGCCATGGCCAGTTCCAGCTCCTCGGCGTCGGCGGGCATGTACTTCCTGGTGCGGCGGTAGACTAGGGTGGAGGACTTGGCCCCGGCCCGGAGGGCGGCACGGGCGGCATCCATGGCGGTGTTGCCGCCGCCCACCACGGCCACGTGGCCCAGGGACACGTCCTTTCCGGCCTTCAGATCTTTCAGCCAGCCGATGACCGGCACCACATTGCCGGGGATGTCCAGCCGTCCGGCCTTCCAGGCGCCCACGGCGAAGAAAATGTGGGTGTAGCCCTGGGCCTTCAGCTCCGCCACGGAGGGGGCGGGAGTGTTCAGCCGCACCTGGACGCCCATCCGGAACATCAGGGCCACGTCCCTGTCGATGGCCTCATCGGAGATGCGGAAGGAGGGGATCACCTGGCGGACCACGCCGCCCAGGCAGTTGGCCTTCTCAAAGATGGTGACGGGGATGCCCGCCCGGCCCAGGAAATAGGCGGCGGACATGCCGGTGGGGCCGCCGCCGATGACGGCCACCTTGCGGCCGTCCGTGACGGGCACGGGCTGGGGCAGCTTTGCCAGCAGGGCGTCGTAGCCCCGCTGGGCGGCCACCAGCTTGGTGGCCCGGATCTGCACCGGCTCCTCGTAGAAGTTCCGGGTGCATTTCGTCATGCAGCGGTGGGCGCAGATGGTGCCGGTAATGAAAGGCAGGGGGTTCTTCTCCGTGATGAGCTGCAAGGCGGCGGCGTACTGTCCCCGGCGGCACAGCTCGATGTACTCCGGAATGTCCTGCTGGATGGGGCAGCCGCCCTTGCAGGGTGCAGTGAAGCAGTCCGTCAGGGGGACTTTGTCGTACAGCTTCCGGCGGGGCAGGGGCTTCACGGCCTTGAGGTGGTACTTGTCGGACCGGGCGGCCAGGGCCAGCGCCTCGATGCCGGCCACGTCCACGCCGGTGAAGGGCCGGAATTCCATGGCGTCCAGCTTGTCGCCGATCTGGACGAACCGCTGGTAGCCGCCGGGCTTCAGCTCCGTGGTGGCCATGGTGATGGGCCAGATGCCGCAGGCGAACAGCTTGTCGATGTTGAAGGCGTCGGCGCCGCCGGCGTAGGAGATCCGCAGCTTTCCTCCGAACTCCCTGGAGATCCGGGCGGCCATGGTGGTGGTCAGGGGGAACAGGCTCTTGCCCGCCATGTACATCTCCTCGCTGGGCAGTTCCTTGTTCTTCACGTCCACCGGGAAGGTGTTGCTGAGCTTCAGACCGAATTCCAGGCCATGGCTCTGAGCCAGCGCCAGCAGGCGGCGGAACATGGGGACGGCGTCCTCGTATTGCAGGTCCTCGTTGAAGTGATGCTCGTCGAAGGCAATGTAGTCGTAGCCCATGCCGTCCAGAATGGACCGGGCGGTGTCGTAGCCCAGAATGGTGGGGTTGCACTTGACGAAGGTGTGGAGATGCTTCTTCTCAATGAGGTAGCTGGCGATGCGCTCGATCTCGTCCGGCGGGCAGCCGTGGAGGGTGGAGACCGTCACGCTGCCGGAAACCCGGGGGCTGATGGCGTCGATGTAGCCGCTCTCCTGGGGAAAGAATTCCTTCAGGACCCGGATGCACTCCTGGAAAATGGGCGTCTGGGAGGCGTCCATCATGCCGTTGAGGAAGGTGTCGATCTTCTCACCCTGGATGCCCGCCAGATCGTAGCCCACGGACATGTTGAACACGAAGCCGTTGGGGTCGCCCAGGCCGTAGACCTTGGACATGATCTTCAGGGCACACCAGGCCTTGACGTACTCCTCAAAGGCCTGCTGAACATACAGCTCCGTGGACCACTCGCAGTTGTAGCACTCGTCCTCCGCCAGGATGCAGGGACGGTTGATGCAGGCGGCCAGCTCGGCGCCGTCCATCTTCTGGACGGTTTTCAGCTCGAAGAACCGGGCGCCGGCGAAGTATCCGGCGATGATGTTCTGGGCCAGCTGGGTGTTGGGACCGGCGGCGGGGCCGAAGGGCGTCTCGATGGTCTCACCGAAGATGGGCAGCTTCTTGACGCCCGCCCGGTAGGGCTTGTGGACGCCGAAGACAGAGCCATCCCGGAGGTACTCCGTGGTGATCCAGTTCATCAGATCCCGGAAGGGGATGGGGGTCATCAGTTCGGACATAGCAGTTGATCCTCCTTGCAATAGAAATTAGGAATTAGGAGTTAGGAATTAGGAATTTTGAGGAACGGAATCATCAGAGAATAATTCCTAATTCCTCATTTCTCATTCCTAATCCTTTCAGTATTTACAATGGTTCAGCCGTCCCCACAGCCGCTTGGCGCTCTCCAGAATGTGGGCGTTGACGGCCTCCTCGTCAATCTCCGTCAGGACCCGGTCCCGCATCAGGATATTACCGTTGATCATGGTGGTCTGGCACTGACGGCCCGTCATGCCGAAGATCATGTGGCCGTCGATGTTGGCGTCGGAGAAGGGCGTGTAGGGCTTGTAGTCCATGACGATGACGTCCGCCGCCGCGCCGGGCTTCAGCACGCCCAGCGTGGGGAAGCCGCACCGCTCCGCCATCCTGGCGTTGTTCTTGAAGAGCATATCCGTCACCTCGCACCAGGCCACGTTGGGCAGGCAGGCGTTGTGCCGCTGGGAGCAGAGGGCCACCTTCAGGGATTCCAGCATGTCATTGGTGTAGGCGTCGGTGCCCATGCCGATGAGGATGCCCTTCTTGTACAGCTGCAAAACCGGGGAGATGCCCACGGCGTTGCCCATGTTGCTCTCCGGATTGTTGACGCACATGGTGTCCGTGGCCTTGATGATGTCCATTTCGGCGGTGTTCACGTGGATGCAGTGGCCCAGAATGGTCTTCGGCCCCAGAATGCCGTGGTCCTGAAGCCGCTGGACGGGACGGCGGCCGTAGTTCTGGAGGGAGTCGTACACGTCGTTCATGCCCTCGGACACGTGGATGTGGTAGCCCACCCGGCCGTTGTTGGCGGCAGCCATCCGGTCGAAGGTCCTGTCGGAGATGGTGAACAGGGCGTGTCCGCCGAACATGGCCTTCAGCATGTCGGAGGGATTCTTCTCGCAGTAATCGATGAAGTCCTTGTTCTCCTGGACGGATTGGAGGGACTTCTCCTCGCCGTCCCGGTCGCTGACCTCGTAGCACAGGCTGGCCCGCATGCCGAACGCCTGCGTCACCTCGGCAATCTTCATCAGGGAGCCGGGGATCTCGCAGAAGGAGGCATGGTGGTCAAAGATGGTAGTGACGCCCTGCTTGATGCTGTCGATGACAAGGGCCTGGGCGCTGGCCTTCGTGGCCTCCAGGTCCAGATTCCGGTCAATAGCCCACCAGGTGCCGTCCAGCACCTCATAGAAGTTGGTGGGGTTGTTGCCCACGATGCTGAGGCCTCGAGCCAGGGCGGAATAGATGTGGGTGTGGGCGTTGATGAGGCCGGGCATGATGACGCCGCCACGGGCGTCCACGAACTCGGCCTGGGGGTATTTGGCCTTCAGGTCGGCGGTGACGCCGACTTCCACGATTTTTCCGCCGTCGGTGACCACGCCGCCGTCCGGCAGATAGCCCGCACCGTCGGGATCCCGGGTGATGACCTTTCCGTTTGCCAGTAAAATCATATGAGAACCTCCCTGCGTTCAAAATTCCACGGATACAAAAGCCCCAAAGAGGGAAGGGGGAAATGCCGGAGAAAGAAAAAAGGCGTCTCAGACCATCCCCGGTCTGAAACACCTATCCGCGCAAAGGAAGATAGGTGTCAGCCCGTGCGCGCGGCACTCCGTTGCAGCTATCCATCTTTGCTTATATTTGTATTTTACCGTAAACCGGGAGAAAATGCAATCAGGCTGCCGCAAAAAATTTTTGGAGGGATTTGTACAGTTTGCCGGGAACTTTTTGGCAGGCTTTTCCGACTAAACGAGAAAAGGGGCGATGGAGATGAAGAAGGTTTTCACGATGATGACCGCCCTGTCCCTGCTGGCAGTTCTTGCTGGATGCGGCAGCAGCGGCTCCGACGGAGGCCCGGCGGACAGCCTGCCGCTGACGGAGGTGCGGAGCGCCCAGCTGGACGAGAGCCTGACCCTCTCCGCGGAGTGGCCGTCCTACGATTCGCTGGACGCCACCGTGTATGTGGTGCTGGAGAACCACGGTGACGAGACGGTGACCACTGGCGCGGACTTCCAGCTGGAGCGGGACATGGGCGGCGGGGGAGAATTCTCCTGGTACCAGCTGGAGTTGAAAGAGAACGTTGGCTGGACAGCCATCGAATTTGTCATCCCGCCCGGAGAGAGCATGGCCTTCGCCTGTCCGCTCTCCGTCTGCGAGACCTCCTTCCTCACCGGGGGGCATTTCCGCATCGTCAAAGAGACGGGCGGGAACCGCTGCGCCGCGGAGTTCACCGTTTCTGATGACGCGCCTGTCTCCGAACAGCGGCCCTACGGCTTCGCGGCGCTGGAGGAACTTCCGGCGGACTACGGCACGGAGGACGCCATCGCCGACGGCTGTGTGGTGTTCCGGGACGGGGAGACCCCGGCCAACGCGGAGAAGCTGGGCCTGTTCTTTGAGAAGGTCCGATTGGGCATCCCCTGCCAGCTCCGCACCGTGCGTCTGACGGCGGAGGGTGCGCCGGTGCTGGAGGACGTGGTCTATGAATCCATCAGCGGCGCAGGGGGCCGGTTCTTCTGGCGGCGGGACGACAGCCGGGACGCTCTGGATGCGGCACCCGGCATCGGCCCGGTATTTTACTATTCCTATCTCCAGACCGACGGCTGGAGGATCGCCCTCAGCAACGCCGTGGAGTGGGACCGCAGCTATGGGGAGCCCAATCTGGAGCTCCTGGCGGGGGAAGAGGCCGCGCCCTATCTCGCCGCCGTGGAGGAGATGACCCGGGCCGCGCTGGAGGACAACATCACCCGCTATCGGGTCTGGTCTGCCGACGGCACGCGGTACGCCTGTCTGACAGAGGACCCGCTGGAGTTCGCCTGGGGCGGCGCCGGATATGGAGCGGTCCACTCCCTGGCGGACTACGATGGTCTGGACGATGCCATCGAACACATCCGCTGGGCGGACGGCCACACCCTGGAACTGACGGTGCGGCAGTTGGCGGGACCGGAGGGCGATACGCCCGCCGTCATCTATCTCTGGGACACGGAGACCGGCAGGCTTACCGGCACGGACGCCGTATACTGCGTGCCGTCGGTCGTGGACCCGCGGGATCTGTAAATTGCCATGTTTTTCAGCGCCGGGAACCGTTTTCAGCGGTTTCCGGCGCTGTTTTGCGGCATACGAAGGAGGGACGGCACTTCAATTTTGTAGGAATTGTTAATTTTCTAGAAAAGACTTGCAATATTTATAAAAACGTGTAATTTAATATTTAAAATCATATTTTAAGATTTCAATTAGCAAATCCAAGGAGCGATCCCATGAAACAACTCTTTTCCCACGCACAGGACCCCATCAGCTGTGAGACCCACGCCCTGGGGGCGGCGGCCTCCTTTGCCGGAGGGCTTCTGTTTCTCCTGCGGGCGGTGTACAGCGACGCCGGAATGACGGCACTGGCGGCGGCCATGTGCTTTGCGCTGTCCCTGATGGCCCTGTACTTTTCCAGCGCCCTCTATCACTACTATCCCGGCACGGCGGACAGCGGCGGCGTGAAGCGGCTGCTGCGGAAGCTGGATCACAGCATGATCTACGTCCTCATCGCCGGCAGCTACACGCCCTTCTGCGCGGTGCTGCTGCCCCAGCCCAAGGGCCTGCGGTTCTGCCTCGGCATCTGGTGCGTGGCGGTGGCGGGCGTGCTGATGAAGGTCTTCTGGCTGAACGCCCCCAGAGTGCTGTCCACGGCCATATACCTCATCATGGGCTGGTCGGTGCTGTTCATCTTTCCGGATTTCCTCCGGGTGGGGCAGCCCTGTGTGACGCTGGTGGCGCTGGGGGGACTGTGTTATTCCGTGGGGGCGGTGTTCTACGCCGTCAAGCGGCCCAATCTCAGCCCGGACTGGACCTTCCACGAGCTGTTCCATCTGCTGATTCTGGCCGGATCGCTGTTCCACTATCTGGCCGTGTTCTTCTGTGTATTGTGAGGTGGCAAGTATGAATCCCATGACTGCGGACACCTCTGCCTGCGCGGCGGCCCGGCTCCGAGCGGTGCGCCGTGCCCGGACCCGCGCACTGAACGAGCCGCCCCGGCTGACGGTGCCGGAGGAGATCGTCAACGCCGTCACCCACGGCGTGGGTGCCGCTCTGGCGGTGGCGGTCTTCGTCCTGCTGCTGTTGAAGTCGGAGACGACGCTGGAGATTATCGCCTCCTGCTTCTACGGCATCAGCATGATGCTGATGATGCTGATGAGCTGCCTGTACCACGCCTTTCCCGCCGGTTCCACGGTGAAGCGCATCTGGCGGCGGTTTGACTACGCTTCCATCTACCTGCTGATCGGCGGCACCTTCGCCCCCATTCTGCTGGTGTATCTGGGAAACACGCTGGGCATCACCCTTTTCTGCATTCAGTGGGGCGTGATCCTGTCCGGCGTCACCCTCATCGCCGTGTTCGGACCGGGGAAGTGGCGGCCCCTGCACTTCACGCTGTACTTCCTCATCGGCTGGAGCGGCCTGCTGTTCCTGCCGGACTTCTATCGCAACGCCCGGACGCTGCTGTGGTTCATTCTGGCGGGCGGACTGGTGTACACCCTGGGGATGATCCCCTTTGCCCGGAACCGGAAGTGGAATCACTGCGTCTGGCACGTGCTGGTGCTGGCCGCCGCAGCCATCCACTGGCTGGGCATCTACGGACTGATCTACTGAGAGCTTTCACGCATAAAGCCAGAAAAAGACGGCTGATCTCAGCTGTCTTTCAGCCTGCTCGAACTTGCCCCCGCAGGCGAAAAAAGAAAGGGGGGGCCGGGAACCGTAGGTTCCCGGCAGAGTATCCGTAGGAAACCGCTGGTTTCCTACGGATATGCACCTTTCGCCGGAAGCGAAAGGCGCCAAGGAAAAGGGCCAGGAAAAACCTGGGTTTTTCCGGTTCTTTTGCCCAAAGGACAAAAGAATATGCCGGAATCATTTTTCCGGCGGCGTGTACGTCGGAAAAATACCTTGACTCCAGCCGCCTTGGGCGGCGACGCCAGTGACCGATGTCACTGGCGAGGGGGAATCTAAAGGGGGGACGCAAGTCCCCCCCTTTACGTCATTTCGTTCCGAAGATCCGGTCGCCGGCGTCGCCCAGGCCCGGCACGATATAGCCGTGCTCGTTCAGGTGATCGTCCAGCGCGCCGCAGTAGATGTCCACGTCCGGATGGTTCTTCTGGATGCACTCCACGCCGTCGGGCGCCGCCACCAGGACCATCAGCTTGATGTGCTTGCAGCCCCGCTTCTTCATCTCGTCGATGGCGGCGGAGGCGCTGCCGCCGGTGGCCAGCATGGGATCCACGATGAGGATGTCCCGCTCCGCGATGTCCTTGGGCATCTTGCAGAAGTACACGTGGGGCTCCAGGGTCTCCTCGTCACGGTACATGCCGATGTGGCCCACGCGGGCGGAGGGCACCATCCGCAGCACGCCGTCCACCAGGCCCAGACCGGCCCGGAGGATGGGCACCACGGCGAACTTCTTGCCCTTCAGGGTGGGGGCGGTGGTGGTGCAGATGGGGGTCTCCACCAGCTTGGTGGTCATGGGAAGGTCGCGGGTGGCCTCGTAGGTCAGGAGCATTCCGATCTCGGAGACCAGTTCACGGAAATCCTTGACGCTGGTGCTCTTGTCCCGCATGATGGTCAGCTTGTGGGCAACCAGGGGGTGATCGACGATGTGCAGTGTACCGCTCATAGTGTGTGAACTCCTTTATATATAGATTATATAGATTTGGGGTCAGTTCGCCTTGTTTGCCATGCGCTCTTTCAGGGTCTGGGCCGACACCGCCCGGAGATAGACCGGCAGCAGCTCCTGAGCCGTGCCGCCGCCTCCCGACCGGAGGATGTCCTCGGCGGCCAGGGCCACGCCCACGGCGTTCTGCTGGACCAGATGGGGCACCGCCAGGGCGCAGGGGATGCCGTGCTCCGTCAGATAGTCCCGGCACAGGACAGCGCCGTCGCCGGCCACGGTCTTGGGTTCATCGGACCCGGCCAGCTCCGCCGCCAGATCCGCCAGGGCGATGGGCCTGTCCGGCGTTAGACGGGTGAGGACGCCGTTTTGGACGCGGAACACGGCGTTGTAGATCTGCTGGTGCCGGGCGTCCATGGCGCAGAGAATGAGACCGTCGGGTGCCGCCGCGTTCCAGGCCATGGCCTCCAGAGTGGAGACGCCCACGGCGGGGAGACCCGCGGCAAAGGCCAGTCCCTTGGCGGCGGCCACGCCGATGCGGATGCCGGTGAAGGAGCCGGGGCCGTTGGCCACGGCGATGGCCCCGCAGTCCTGCATGGTGAGTCCGGCGTTTTTCAGCATATCCTCCACCATGGGCATCAGGGTGCGGCTGTGGGTCAGGCCGGTGCACTGGAAGGCGGAGACGATGATCTGGCCGTCCTCCGTCACGGCGGCGGAGCAGGCCCGGGCAGAGGTCTCCAGAGCCAGAATTTTCACGGATGCGCACCTCCTTCCACGGTGATGATCCGCCAGCCGTCGTGTTCCGGATAGCGGGCGATGGTCACAAAGAGGGTGTCCTCCGGCAGGGCGTCGTCCACCCGCTCACTCCACTCCACGGCGCACACGCCGCCCCGGCCCAGATAGTCCTCCCAGCCGATGTCGAACAGGGCGTCGGAGTCCTCCAGACGGTACATATCAAAGTGAAACAGCGGGAGCCGTCCGCCCTCGTACTCGTTGACGATGGTGAACGTGGGACTGGTGACCCGGCCGGTGTAGCCCAGTCCCCGGGCCAGTCCCCGGGTGAAGGCGGTCTTGCCCATGCCCAGGTCGCCCCGGTAGGCCAGGACGGCACCGGGGGACAGGGAGCGGCCCAGCGCCTCGCCGGCGGCCTCCGTCTCCAGTTCGCTGTGGGAGAGATATTCCATAAGTTCGGGCCTCCTTCTGCGGGGCGTGGACGTGCGCTCCGCATTTCCGAAACAGTATACCACAAACATCTCCACTTGTAAAAACAAAATTACAGCGTTTACACCGGAATGCAACTGTGTTATAATCATACAGCTTCAAAAACGGCGGCCTGAGCCGCCGGAAGCCTGCAATTTTGTACCGGACAGCCGTTTTCGGCGGTGCTGTCCGGATCTCATCGCCGGAGGAGCGGCCCCTTGAAAGAGGGCGGACTTCTGCTCTGCTTCTCCGGACGATATACGGCGAAACGGAGAATCTCATGGTTGCACGTCTGAAAAACACGCTTCTGGAATTTTTGCAGCAGGCGGATCTGGTGCTGCTGGGCCTGTGCGTGGCTGCCAGCCTGTACGGCATGGTGCTCATCGCCAGCGCCACCCACTATCTGGGGACTGCCAAGATGGCCCGCTATCTGGGCGTCCAGGGGGCCGGCATGCTGCTGGGCATCGCCGCCTATATCTTCCTGTCCATGGTGGACGTGGAGGACCTGGTGCGGAAGTGGAAATGGATCGCCGTCTTCAACGTGGTGTTTATCTGCCTGCTGCGGACGCCTCTGGGCATCAGCGGCAACACCGGCAACCGGGCGTGGCTGGCCATCCCCGGCATCCCCTTCAACATTCAGCCGGCGGAGGTGGTGAAGATCACCTTCATTCTGCTGCTGGCCAAGCAGATCGAGTGGACGTGGCAGGAGAGGCGGGAGCTGCGGAGCCTCCGGGCCGTGCTGCCGCCCACGGTACACCTGCTGTTCATGGTGGGCCTCATCTACGTGGTGTCCAGCGACATGGGCAGCGCCCTGGTATATGTCTTCATCTTTGCCTGCATGATGCTGGCGGCGGGCATCAGCTGGCGGTGGTTCGCCATCGGCGGCGTACTGGGCGGCGGGGGGATCTTCGCCATCTACAAGCTGGGGAAGATCCCGTCCTACATGGTGGACCGGTTCCGGACGCTGTTCGACCACGACTACCAGCCCCTGGGCGTGGGCTGGCACCAGAGCCGCAGCCTGCTGGCCCTGGGCTCCGGACGGCTGTTTGGACAGGGACTGTTTAACGGCACCCAGACCCAGAGCCGGGATCCCAGCTCCCTGCCGGAGCGGCGGACCGACTTCATCTTCTCCGTGGCGGGGGAGGAGTTGGGCTTCGTGGGCTGTCTGGCCATCATTCTGCTGCTGACGGCCATCATCTTCCGCTGTCTCATGGTGGCCCGCCGGGCCAGATCCCCCTACGCCAACTACGTGTGCGTGGGCATCACGTCCATCCTGATCTTCCAGACCATCGAGAACATCGGCATGTGCCTGTTCGTCATGCCGGTCATCGGCCTGACGCTGCCGTTTTTCAGTTACGGCGGCTCCTCCATCGTGACGCTGTACGCCGCCATGGGCATCGTCTCCGGCATCAAGAAGCGGGCCGTCCCCACGCGGCGGTACTACCGCATCGGATAAAAGAGCATCGGAATAAAAAGGAAGCGCCCCGCGGGGCGCTTCCTTTCAGGCTGTCGAGAAACCCGGTTGCGCAATTAGGCGGCAACCGGGTTTTCAGCACATATTCGGGAAAATAGAATCGAAAATAGGAAATGGGCAGAGTCATTCCATTTCCA
>NZ_JBQHUP010000064.1:0-11997 GCF_052065175.1 Dysosmobacter sp. HCP28S3_G4
GGAAATGGAATGACTCTGCCCATTTCCTATTTTCGATTCTATTTTCCCGAATATGTGCTGAAAACCCGGTTGCCGCCTAATTGCGCAACCGGGTTTCTCGACAGCCTGAAGCGGGGACGAATGTCCCCGCTTCATACTGATTTCTTTTATTACGCGTTTTTCAGCGGCCTCTTTTTCAGGCTGGGCACCGGGATCTGCGCCAGGATCACCGCCGCCAGCATCAGGACGCAGCCCAGATACTCCCGGCCGGTCATCTGCGTGTGGAGGATCACCGCGCCGGACAGCGTGGCGAACACGGACTCCAGACTCAGCAGCAGGGAGATGACGGTGGGGTTGGAGTCCTTCTGGGCCAGGATCTGGAGCGTATAGCCGCCGGCGCTGGAGAAGATGCCCACGTACAGGATGGAGCCGGCGGCCATCTGGATGTCCTGCCAGGAGGACTCGCCGTAGAACACCATGCCCACGGCGGAGAACAGCATCACAAAGAACAGCTGCGCACAGGACAGCTCGATGCCATTCACCTGCATGGCGAAGTGGTCGATGAGCAGGATCTGTCCGGCGAAGCAGAAAGCGCACAGGATGATGAGGAAGTCCCCCTCCGCGATGGAGAGAATGTCCTCCTGGATGCACAGGAAGTACAGGCCCGCCACCGCCAGAGCCACGCTGAACCACACCGTCCAGGAGGCTCTTCTGCGCAGAAAAATCCCGATAATGGGCACGATGACGATATACAGTGCCGTGATGAAGCCCGCTTTACCGGGAGAGGTGGTCTCAATGCCCTTCTGCTGGAGGTTGGAGCCCGCGGCCATGGCCAAGCCGCACCAGAAGCCTCCGATCAGCAGGGTCTTCCAATAGGCCGGGCCGCTGCGCTTCGCGGCCTCCTTCCGGGTCCTACGCAGAAAGACGCAGATGGCCAGCAGGGCCAGAAAGCCTACAAAAAAACGGGAGGTACTGTAGGTGAAGGCGTCCACATGTTCCGCGCCCATGCTCTGGGCCACGAAGGCCGTGCCCCAGATAAACGCCGCCATAACGGCACAGAAATTCTGCCGCATTCCATTTTGTCTCATGGTCCTTGCTCCAAACATAAAAAGATGATAGAATCAGATGTGGGCGCTTCCGCCGTTTTCGGCAAAGCAGGCACATATTTTAAAAATATAGCACCGGGCGCAGAAAATGGCAAGCCCTTTTGACAATTTTTAGGCCGCGATACAGGCGCGGCCCCGGGAAGGAGACAGCGTATGCTTCTGTTCGATATGGACGGCACCCTCACGGACTCCAACGGCATCTGGAAGGACGTGGACCGGACCTTTCTGGCCCGGCGGGGCATGCCCTATACCCACGCCTACTACGAGGGCGTGGCCCATACCATCTTCCCGCTGGCGGCAAAGTTCACCAAGGAGTTCTGCCATCTCAGCGAATCCTGCGAAGAGATCATGGCGGAGTGGATGGACCTGGCGGAGGGAATGTACGGAAAGGTGGCCATCAAGCCCGGCGTCCGGGCGTATCTGAAGCAGTGTAAGGCAGAGGGCCGCCGGATGGCCGTGGTGACCTCCGCCGTGCCGGAGCACTGCCGCACCGCCCTGCGGCATCTGGATCTGGAGAAGTACTTTGAGCGGGTCATCTTCGCCCAGGAGCTGCAGCTGGAGAAAAAGGAGCCGGAGATCTGGCTCACCGCCGCCCGGGAAACCGGCGCGGCGCCGGAGGAATGCACCGTGTTTGACGACAGTCTGGCCGCCTGCAAGGGCGCCCGTGCCGCCCGGATGCGGACCGTGGGCGTCTACGATCCCTACTTTGCCCAGGATGAAAAAGAGATGCGCAGCTTCTGCGACGTGTATATCAAGTCCTTTGAGGAACTGCTGTGGATGCCGGAACGAAAGGAGAAACAAAAATGAGCGATCAACTGAAAAACGCCCTGACCGAGGCCCTGGAGGAGCCCGGTGTTCTGGGCGGACGCCGCTTTACCTATGAGACGGTGGAGGGCCTGGACTTTTCGGAGCTGGACTGCCGGCGGGTCATCTTCCAGTCCTGCCGGTTTGTAAACTGCGACTTCTCCGGCGCCGCCTTTTACGACTGCATCTTCCAGGAGTGCGAGTTCCAGTCCTGCCGGTTCACCGCCAGCTTCTGGAAGAGCACCCGGTTGGAGGGCTGTAAGGCCGACGGCTGTGATCTCCAGCGGGCCCGGATCCGGGAGTCCGTGCTGGACCGCTCCCTGTTCCGGTACGCCAATTTCTCCGGCAGCGTGTGGGACCGCGCCTTCGCCTGCGGCTGCGATCTGAAGGAAGCCTCCCTGACGGAGATGAAGCTCGCCGCCACCGAGTGGTCCGCTACAGACCTCACCGGCGCGGAGCTGTGCCGCAGCAGCCTGAAGGGCATGGACCTGACCTCCTGCACCCTGGACCGGATCGTCCTGACGGAGGGCTGCGGGGAGCTGAAGGGCGTGAAGATCGCCGCCTCCCAGGCCGCCGTGGTGGCCCGGATCCTGGGCATTGAGGTGGAGGACTGAGGGGCAAAGCTTCTTTGCTTGCCTGCAAAGGCCCTCTGTGGTACGGTCTTCTCATGCAAGGACAGGAGGGTGCTTTATGAATTTCAAGAAATCCAATACCGTTGGAATCAGTATCTCCGCCGCCCGGAAAGCCGCCGGACTGTCCCAGGAGGCGCTGGCCTCCCGGCTCCATGTCACCCGGCAGACCATCTCCAACTGGGATGTCGGAAAATCGATGCCGGATATCGACAGCCTGAAACTGCTGGCGGAGGCGCTGTCCGTTCCCGTGGAGCAGCTGATCTATGGAAAGCCTCAGGGCAGCGAGAAGCAGGGCTGGAAATACGAGGAGCTTCTGAACGAGGACTTTCTGATCTGGCTCTGTACCGTCCTGTCCCAGCTGGTCCTGGTTATGGGACTGCTGTGGGGCCTCCGGTCCGGCAGCGGTGCCGGCAGCGACGGACATGGTGTTGTGTTCCGCTTCTATTGGGGCGACGCTTTCCCCATCTGGGCGGCCAGCGTCATTGCGGCCGTGATCCTCGCCGCACAGGCGAAGATCCTCCGTCTGCTGGAAAAACAATCAGACAGAACATAAATACGGAAACCAGCGGCGCCGGAAAAATTCCGGCGCCGCTGGTCTTTTTTTCAACAGAGCTTACAGCTTCTTCATGTGCGTCCCGGCGTATTTCAGCATCAGGCGGCGGGGCTTCTCCTCCCCCTCAAACTGGATGGACACCAGGGCGTCGCCGGACATGGGCTGGACGGACAGCACCTCGCCCTTGCCGAAGGCGTCGTGCTGCACCGCGTCCCCGCACTCCAAATGGAGGCTGGGTCCTGCGGAGGGCGTGGGCCGGGCGGCGGAGGCCGCCGTCTTCCGGACGGGCCGAGGCTGCTCCGTGGGCCGGTAGGAGTGGACGCCGTTGCTGCTCCAGGTCCCGGCGGACCGGGGGGATACCCAACTGTCCCCCTGGGGCGCGGACCGGGGCGTTCTCGCCGCGCCGGTCTCCCAGGTGCCGTAGCCGGTGGTGCGGGTCCTTCCGCCGCCCCAGCCGATGTCCCAGCCGCCGTCCTCGCCCCAGGCGCCGGTGGGCTGGGGCTGTTCTTTTCCCTCCCACTCCAGCTTATCCTCGGGGATCTCCTCCAGAAAGCGGGAGGGCAGGCTGGTGGTGGTACGGCCGTACAGCATCCGCTGGCGGGCGTTGGTGAGGGTCAGCTGCTCCTTGGCGCGGGTCATGGCCACGTAGCACAGCCGCCGCTCCTCCTCCAGTTCCTCATGGTCGTAGGCGGCGGCGCTGTTGGGGAACAGCCCTTCCTCCATGCCCACCACGTATACCGCCGGGAACTCCAGACCCTTGGCGGAGTGCATGGTCATCATGGTGACGCAGTCGTCCTCCCCCTCCAGGGAGTCCAGGTCCGTGTACAGGGCGATCTCGTTCAGGAAGCCGGATAGGGTCGGGTCCTCCGGCTGATGCTCCAGAAAGCTCAGGATGTTGGATTTCAGCTCCTGTACGTTCTCGATGCGGCCCCGGCTCTCGATGTCGTTCTTCTCCTCCAGTGCCCGGACGTAGCCCGTGCGGTCGCAGACGGCGTCGTAGAACTCCGGCAGGGCCAGCTGGCCCCCCAGCTTTCGGAGCCCGTCGATGAGATCCGCAAATTTCAGCAGCTTGGCCGCCGGGGTCTTCAGCTCCGGAAACAGGTCGGCGTTCCGTATGGTCTCGTACAGGGACAAGCCCTGCTCCGCAGCAACCGTCTGCACCTTCTCCACCGTGGTATTGCCGATGGCCCGGGCCGGGACGTTGATGATCCGCCGCAGCCGCAGGTCGTCCAGGGGATTGTTCAGCACGCAGAGATAGGCCAGCATGTCCTTCACCTCCGCCCGGTCGAAGAACTTCATGCCGCCCACGATCTTATAGGACACGGCGTTGCGCTTCATGGCGTACTCCAGTGCGTTGGACTGGGCGTTGGTGCGGTAGAGGATGGCGTCGTCCTTGAAGGCCCGTCCCTTGCTTCTGGCCGTCAGGATGTCCCCCACCACGAAGGCCGCCTCGTCGCTCTCGCTGAACACCGTCCGCACCCGGACCTTCTCGCCCTCGCCGTTCTCCGTCCACAGGGTCTTGCCCTTGCGGCCCTCATTGTTTCTGATGACGGCGTTGGCGGCGTCCAGAATGTTCTGGGTGGAGCGGTAGTTCTGCTCCAGACGGATGACCCGGGCACCGGCGTACTGCTGCTCGAAGCTGAGGATGTTCTCGATGTTGGCGCCCCGGAACCGGTAGATGGACTGGTCGTCGTCGCCCACCACGCAGAGGTTCTTCCGCCCGCCCGCCAGCAGGGACGTCAGCAGATACTGGAGGTGGTTGGTGTCCTGATACTCGTCCACCAGCACGTAGCGGAACTTGTTCTGATAGTATTCCCGCACCTCCGGGCACCGCTTCAGCAGCGTGACGGTGTGGAAGATCAAGTCGTCGAAGTCCAGGGCGTTGGCCGCACGGAGCTTTTCCTCGTATCTGGCGTAGATTTTGGCGATGCGGGCCAGACGCCAGTCGCCGTTGGAGGCCTCGTTGGCCCGAAAGTCCTCCGGCGTCTCGTACTTGTCCTTGGCGGTGCTGATGACGCTCAGCACCTCCCGGGGCTGGAAGGACTTCTCCTCCAGCTTCAGCTCCTTCACCACGTCCTTGATGACCCGCTTGGAGTCGTCGGTGTCGTAGATGGTGAAGTCCTTGGCGAAGCCCAGCTTATCGATGTCCCGCCGCAGGATGCGGACGCAGGCAGAGTGGAAGGTGGAGGCCCACACGTCGTTGGCCCGGAGGCCCAGCCGTGCGGCCAGACGCTCCTTCAGTTCTCCCGCCGCCTTGTTGGTGAAGGTGATGGCCAGGATCTCCCAGGGACGGGGCACGTCCACCGCGCAGAGGGAGATCATTCTCCCCCGCTCTGTCTCCTCCGGCTCTGCGGCGTACCGCTCCAGAAACGCCAGATCCTCCTCCGCGGCGTCCGCCGGGACATAGTCCGTGTCGCTGCCCTTTCCGTAGGTCAGCAGATTGTACACCCGCTGGATCAGCACCGTGGTCTTGCCGCTGCCCGCGCCGGCCAGCAGCAGCAGCGGCCCTTCGGTGGTCAGCGCCGCCTGGCGCTGCATGGGGTTCAGCCGCTGGAAATCCCGGGCGATGGCCTTTCTCCGGGCTGCGATGTATCGTTCGTTGAAGTCCTTCATATGTTCACCCGTCTTCGTTAGTCTCGGGGTCTATTTTAAGACAAAACAGCGGCGGGGTCAACCATGGGATGGGAAAATCCCGCCGGAACCCTCCTTTTGCCCGCACGGAGCGGACAAAGCCGTTACAATTGTCCGGCCCCTTCATATTTCTACAGTTTCTTCTGCCTGTCCAAATTATAATGTTGCAGGATAGGCATTCATGGACAACATCTCATGGAGACCGACGCGGAGGGAGGGATAGCAAGCGCGGCGTCCGGCAGATTGCCATCTGCCGCCATGGCTGTCTATGGGACCGCGGCCCGGATCTTATTCTGACCGTTGCGCCGTTGGTCCCGTCTCTCCAAATTACATGAACTGTAAAAATCTCCGGGAAAGCAGGTACTTCAATGATATATGCCATTCTTCTGTTCGCCGTGACTTATATCCTGATGCTGACCTTCAGCAGATACCGTCCCTATATCGCGCTGGGCTCCGCAGCCATCTTCATCATCACCGGGATGCTGCCCCTCCGTGATATCGCCGGCTCTGTGGACTTCAACGTGCTTTTGATGATCGCGGGCACCATGGGGCTGGTCCAGCTCTTTATCGACAGCAGGATGCCCGCGCTTCTGGCCGATCTGGTCATGGAAAAGGTGCCGAACGTCCAGATGGCCGCCGTTGCGCTGGCGCTTTTCGCAGGCGTCATCTCCGCGTTCGTGGACAACGTGGCCACCGTTCTCATGGTGGCTCCCATCGCACTGGAGATCTGCAGAAAGCTGAAGACCGATCCCGTCCCCTTTATCATCTCCGTGGCTGTATCCTCCAATCTGCAGGGCGCCGCCACGCTGGTGGGCGACACCACGGCCATTATGCTGGGCTCTTACGCGGACATGAGCTTTATGGACTTCATCGTCTATGAGGGAAAGCCCGGTATCTTCTTCGCTGTGGAGCTGGGCGCCGCGGCTTCCGCTTTGATCCTCGCGTGGCTGTTCCGGAAAGAGAAGAAGCCCGTCCCCCGTGGGGCACAGCGGACGGCGGTCACGGACTTCGCGCCCACAGTCCTGCTGGCCGGCATGATTCTCCTGCTCATCGCCGCCTCCTTTGTCCCCGACAAACTGTCCGTCACCAACGGACTGATCTGCGTGAGCCTGCTGGCCGTGGGAATGCTGCTCCGCTATGGAAAGACCCATGACCGGTCGGCCGCAGTAAGTCCTGTCAAGGCCATTGATCTGGAAACCATCGGACTGCTGTTCGGGCTGTTTCTGGTCATCGGCGGCATCACCCACATGGGCGTCATCGACGCGGCGGCGGCGCTTCTGGCAAAGCTGGGCGGCGGGAACGTCTTTCTGCTCTATACCGTCATCGTCTGGGCCTCCGTTCTGTTGTCCGCCTTCATCGACAACATCCCCTATGTGGCCACCATGCTTCCCGTGATCACCGGACTGGCGGGGGCGCTGGGCATCCCGCCGGCCCTGCTGTACTTCGGACTGCTGTCCGGTGCCACCCTCGGCGGAAACTGCACCCCCATCGGGGCATCGGCCAATATCGCAGGCATCGGTATCCTCCGCAAAGCGGGCTACGAGGTCAGGACCCGGGACTTCGTCCGTATCGGCATCCCCTTTACGCTGGCGGCGGTCATCCCCGCGTACATCTATTTCTGGCTACTGTACAGCTGAAAATGCCAAACAGCGCCCATGACGGAACGGAGCTCCCGTTCCGTCATTTTTTGTAACCATTTTCAGGTTGACAAATGTCTACCTTTCTGATATGGTCATGGTAGACAAATGTATACCATATTCTTCAAACGAGGTGCTGGCTATGAAAGTGAATCTGTCCGACGCGGAGTGGAAGCTGATGAATCTGCTGTGGGAGCAGTCTCCACGGACCATTATGGAGCTGACGGCGGCGGCCCGGGAGGACACCGGCTGGTCCAAGAACACCGTCATTACCATGCTGTCCCGGCTGGAGGCCAAGGGGGCCGTCCGGCACGAGGAGGGCGGACGGGCCAAGCGGTACTTCCCCGTCATCTCCCAGGCGGAGACGGCCCGGGAGGAGACAAAGAACTTTCTGGACAAGGTCTACGGCGGCAGTCTGGGCCTGATGATGAGCGCCATGGTGGACAGCCGGGCGCTGTCGGAGGCGGATATCGCGGAGCTGTCCGCCATTCTGGACAAGGCGGGAGGCGACAAGTCGTGAAAGACGTTCTCATCACCTCCTCGGTGCTGATCCTGGCGATCCTGGCGCTGCGGGCGGTGTTCCGGAAGACCATCTCCCGGCGGGTGCAGTACGCCCTGTGGGGACTGGTGCTGCTGCGGCTGCTGGCGCCGGTGAGTCTGCCCGCGCTGCAGCACAATGTGCTGACGGCGGCGGAACCGGCGGCAGCGACCGTCTCCCGGCAGCTGGAACAGCGGAAGGTCTACGTCCTCCCCACCGGACAGGTGGACCTGCCGGAGGAGAGCCGCCGGAATCCGGAGCTACAGCCCGGCTATGAGATGGTGCCCACCTCCATGGGAGTCATGGTGGTGGATGACGGCGGAGAGACCGCCACGGTCTATGCCGGCTGGATCACCGGCGTGGAAGCCCTCCGGTGCGTCTGGTGCGGCGGCATGGCCGTCATGGCCTGCTGGTTTCTGGTCTCCAACCTGCGGTTCTGGCGGAAGATCCGTCAAGCAAGAGCGCCTTACAGTGTTGAAAATTGCAGATATTCCGTCTATCTGGTGGAGAACGGACTGCCCTCCCCCTGCCTGTTTGGCCTGTTCCGCCCTGCCATCTATCTGACCCCCGCCGCCCTGGCGTCTCCCGACAGCCTGCGGCACGTCATCGCCCATGAGACCACCCACGCCCGCCATCTGGACCCGCTGTGGTCCCTGCTGCGGTGCCTGTGCCTGACGGTCTACTGGTTCGATCCGCTGGTGTGGGCGGCGGCGCTGGTCTCCCGGACGGACTGTGAGCTGGCCTGCGATGAGGGCGCTCTCCGGCGGCTGGGTGAGGCGGAGCGCATTCCCTACGGCCGGACGCTGCTGGCCCTGGTGCCGGTGCGCCGGACTCCCGCCGATCCCCTGCTGTCCGCCACCACCATGACCGCCGGAAAGCGGCAGCTGAAGGACCGCATTACCCGCATCGCGGAGAACCAGCAGACCGTGTCGGCGGCGCTGTTTCTGGTGCTGGCGCTGGCGGCGCTGGCCTGTGTGGCCACCTTCACCGGAGCCAAAAGCGGGGAAGCCGCCGCGGAGGCCGTCCTTCTGACGGCGGAGGAGCTGGAGCAGTTCAGCCAGGACTTCTCCGGACCCTATCACAGCATCCGCAGCCAGTTTTTGAGTTCCGTCTATGAGCGGCCTGAGGACATCGACATGGCCCAGCTGTTTTACAACGGCACCGGTCTGCCCGGGGCCATGGGCGAGGAGGAGCGGCAGCAGGTGGTGGACACCTTCTGCGGCGGAGAGGACCCGGGTCTGGATCTCATCAAGCTGCCCGCCGGGGATGTGGACGCCGTTCTGAAACAATATACCGGCCTGACTCTGGAGCAGACCCAGGCGCTGGGCATGGGCGCCTTCCACTATCTGGCGGACTACGACGCCTACTACGCTTTCCACGGCGACACCAACGCCCGGGGCGGCGTCGTGTTCTCCTTGTGTGTGCGCCAGGGAGATCTGGTGCGGCTGTACTACGACGACACGGACTTCGACTTCACCGGCTGGAAGTGCGTCACCCTGCGGGAGTATCCCGGCGAGCCCGTGGACGGCTTCCCCTATTACTTCGTCTCCAACCTGCTCCGCGACCCGCCGCCGGAAGCCGTTACCGTCTCCTCCACCGTCTACCCCGACTGGGAGCCGGAACTGACCATTTCGCTGGACGGCACGCCGGCCGTTGATATCCCCGACGCAGAGATCACCCTGGGGACCAACGACTGCGCGGAGGTTCTGAAATCCCAGGTCCTATCCGGACTGTACTCCGTCTGCTTCTACAAGTCTGCGGACGGCAACACCTACGCCGCCCTGCATGTCACGGACACGGACACCTGGACCGCCCTGCGGTTCCGGACCATCGGCTATGACGTGTGGCCGGAGGCGCTGTCTATCCATCCCTTCACCAATGTGCTGGGCTGTGACGGCTTTGCCGTCTCCTATCAGACCATGATGGGGACCCGGACGACGGAATACTACGCTCTGGAGGAGAACGACAGCAACCCGCTCCGGCCCTCCCTGCGCCTGCTGTTCCAGAACACCGGCACCGTCACCGCACTGGACTGGGACGGCGACGGCCAGCAGGAGCTGCTGTGGGAGCCCATCGCCCCGGAGGAGGGCGAGGAAGGCCCCTTCCTGTACTTTCTGCGGGACGGACAGATCCATCGGGCCAATCTGCGGGCGCTGGTATCGGACGCGTGGCCCCGGCTGGACTGGTGGGATTACAGCTATCCGGACACGGAGAACCACCGTCTGGTGTTCCGGGGCTTCCTGAAGAGGCTGGATTGGCTGGACGGCATACAGCCCTATTTCCTGCGCTATCTGTACTTTGACGGGGAACGGCTCCTGCTCTACAAGGACCAGCGGCAGACCGTGGACCACATGCTGGAGGACGTCTCCGGGCCGGACTACGCCATGGACGCCGCCAAAGCCCACGTCCAGGAGAAGCTGGCCTGGTGGCAGAGCCACTCCGGCGGACAGAGCTACATCGACGGCGAATGGCGGGACACCGGCGAACCGGCGGAGTGGGACGACTGGCGCATCACCGCTCTGGAATATCTCCCCGTCCGGAGCATCAGCAGCCAGAGGCCCGAGGTGCAGGCGGAGGTGTATTCCCTGGGCTATGAGCTGCACACCGCCACGCCGGAGAAGGTGCTGCTGGCCGGCGGCATGAACATGGATGAGGACAACTGGGTAGGCGGCTTCTATGACGAGGACTGTTATCTGGTGTTCCTGACGGACAAAGACGGCGGCCGCACTCTGCTGAAAAGCTGCATCGACCCCGTGGTGAGCTGGGACGCCCCCATGTTCTCCGCCGGTGTGGCAGAGACGCTGGCAGCCGCCGGCGCCCTTCGGTTCTCCGAGATCAATCCGGAGTTCCTGGCCCTGATGTTCTATGACCGGGGCACCTGGTTCCTCAATGAGCTGGGCAAGTCCGACGCCCAGGAGCAGGTGAAGGCCCTTCGGACGCTGGTGTCCTACCGGAACACCGCCGGTTCCGGCATGGCCTACCTCATCGACGATCCCATGGAGGCCCTGCACTGGAACCAGAACGGTCTGACGGAGGAAGGTCTTGCGGCCTACGCGCGGCTGAAGGACATCTACAGCAGCGAGACCGGCCAGACCCCGGGCGATCTGGCCCAGGAGGTCATGGACGCCGTGGTGTCCTCCGGACAGGTGACGCTGTCCCTGACCACGGCGGACAGCGAACAGGGGCGGAATCAGGGCGGGACGTACACCGTGGACGCTGACAGGGGCAACGGCCCCAACCGCGCTCTCGGCTTCGGCTCCGGCTTCCAGTGGAGCGTTTCCGGGGACACGGATCTGCCCGTCGGCGCCGGGGCGTCCTTTCTGACGGTCTCCTCCCCTGACGGCGGCGCGTCCATCCAGTGCTGGGATGGCAGCGACACCGTTCTCTGCACCATCAACGGCGTCCGGACGCTCCTGTCCGCCCGGGCGGAGCAGGAGAACGATGTGTTTGACGTCAGCGTCTTCGCCTATCTCCGGCTCTGGTTCGACGAGGCAGAGTGGCGCGCCCTCACCGACGGCATCGTCATCCCGGACCGGGGGCAGAGCCATCAGGAGATCGCCCAAGCCTGGGTGGACGCCCGTAACGCCGTCCGCTTTCAGGTGACCCAGGGCAGCCGCTGCGCCTACAGCTATGTCCGGAGCGTCGCAAGGGAGGCGGAGAGGATCCCGGAGACTGCCTATCCCGAGAATACGGTGGGCAGAGAGCGGTTCTACTTTGAGTACGACACCGTCTTCGTCCCCGCCAACCAGACCGCCCTGATGTACAGCATGGCGGGCAACACCGGCGACTACGCCGGTCAGTACGGCGAGGCGCCGGAAGGGGCCTTTATGTACAACCGGATCGGCCCCATGTACCTGACGGAACAGGGCTGGCGCTGCGACGGCGTCGGCACCGGGCCGTAAGGCCTCTCCCCTTCTCTGCGCATACAACGGGAAAAGTGGGGGGGGGGGGGGGGGGGGGGGGGGGGGGGGGTGGGGGGGGGTGGTTTTTTTTGCTGGTGGGGGGGGGGGGGGGGGGGGGGGGGGGCGCGCGGGGGGGGGGGGGGGGGGGCGGGGGGAGGGCGTCGGGGGCCGGGTGGGTTTGGGCGTCCAGCGGGCGCGGCTGCGGAGCCTCGACG
>NZ_JBQHUP010000065.1:0-11405 GCF_052065175.1 Dysosmobacter sp. HCP28S3_G4
CCCCCGCCGCCCCCCCACCCCCCCCCCCCCCCGCCGCCCCCCCCCCCCCCCCCCCCCCCCCCCCCCCCCCCCCCCCCCCCCCCCCCCCCCCCCCCCCCCCCCCCCCCCCCCCCCCCCCCCCCCCCCCCCCACTTTTCTCATGCAAATACTTCTTTTTTCTCCGCGATGGCGATGGGGACACCGTTGACCTCCACGCCCTCGTCTGCCCGGATGAGGATGTACCGGACGCCGCCGATGACCCGTGTCTCCACCAGATCGCTGCGGTCCGGGCTCACCCGGACGGTGACGTCCGGGGTCTTGATCTCGAACTGTTTATCGTCCACGATGTTCCGGGGGCTGAGATCCGCTCCCTCGCCGAAAGCGGCGTCGAACCGCTCGCTGAAGGCGTCCACCCGCTCCCCGGAGACGCCGCAGTCCTCCAGCACCTCCCGGACCTCCGCCTTGGAGACCGTCAGCGGCTCCAGATCCTTATGTTCCTTCTGGGCCTCGATGCGGCTGCACAGATCGTCGTGGACGGCCTTTGCCACCTGATAGCTGCACTCCTCCCCCAGCGTGTCCCCCAGCAGGGACTGGAAAGTCTCCTTCTGGGCCGCCGCCGGCATGGGCAGCTCCGTGCGGAACACGGCGTCCACAAAGTCCTGATGGGTCTCGGCAATGTCCTTGGAGTAGTACAGGGCGTTGTACAGGTTGGTGGCCCGCTGGTCGAAGGCCGGGAACAGGAAGCCCAGCTCCGGCGGCGCCACCACCCAGCCGCCGTCCCGGCTGCGGAACACATGCTCCTCGCTGGCGTAACGCAGGGCGGGCTTCACGGCCTTCACCGGGCACACGGCGCACAGCAGATACGTGTAGACCTCCTCGGAGGCGTCGTCCTGCCGCTCGCCGTCCTTGGTGTGATAGGGCACGTCGTAGGCGTCCTGGGCCAGCAGGATCAGGTAGCTGCCCTCAAAGGCCAGTCCCTCGATGATCTTTCGGCAGAAGTCCTCCACCACGCCCCGGTCCCGCAGCTCTGTGGAGCGCAGGGCCATCAGGAGACGGTGCTCGTCGCCGTCCGCCACCTGCCGGGTGGCGAAGGAGATGTCGATGAGGTTCTTCCCCAACGTGCCGGAGAGGCACTTCTTCAGCAGCGCCAGATACGCCTCCGCCTCCTCCTGGGCCATCATGGTCAAAGACTGGCTGAACAGGGAGACGATCTCCCGCTGGTCGTTGACGTAGCAGCCGCAGACGTGGCTAATGTTGTTCTTCTCCGGCCGCAGGCGGCGGCGGAGCTCCGAAACTTCTTTTTCATTCATGATGATACACTCCCATTCCTCTTATAAAGGTCGGAAACTGCCGGTCTCTTCGAGACCGGCAGTCAGGCCGTCGGAAAGGTTTTATACGGACAGGGACTCGCTGAGTTCTAGGCCCGGGTTGTGCTTCGTCAGGAAGCCCACAGACCACTCGCCGCCGAAGGCGATGAGATTCCGGCCCCGGAAGTCCTCCAGCAGCTTGGCGTCGGTGCAGAGGGTCAGGTCCTTGGGGTCGCCGGGGCAGGCGGTGATGCGCCGCAGGTGCTCGTAGGGCAGGCCCGTCATATACAGCTCCACGCCGTACTCGTTCTTCATCCGGTACTGGAACACATCGAACTGCAGCGTGCCCACCACGCCCACGATGACCTCCTCCATGCCGGCGTCGGGGATCTTGAAGATTTGGATGGCGCCCTCCTGGGCGATCTGCTCCGTGCCCTTCATAAACTGCTTGCGCTTCATGGTGTCCTTGGGGGACACCCGCATGAAGTGCTCCGGCTCAAAGGTGGGGATGCCGGAGAACTTGAACTTCTTTCCCGGCACGGTGATGGTGTCGCCGATGGAGAAGATGCCGGGGTCGAAGACGCCGATGATGTCGCCGGCATAGGCCTCCTCCACGATCTCCCGCTCCGCGGCCATCATCTGCTGGGGCTGGGACAGCCGCAGCTTCTTGCCGGACTGCATGTGGAAATACTCCGTGTCCCGCTGGAACCGGCCGGAGCAGATGCGCATGAAGGCCAGACGGTCCCGGTGGGCCTTGTTCATGTTGGCCTGGATCTTGAAGACGAAGGCGGAGAAATCGGGGCTGTACACGTCCACCTCGCCGGTGTCCGCCACACGGGGCAGCGGCGGCGTGGTCATCCGCAGGAACTCCTCCAGGAAGGGCTCCACGCCGAAGTTGGTCAGGGCGGAGCCGAAGAACACCGGAGACAGCGTGCCGTTCCGCACGGCCTCCATGTCGAACTCCCGTCCGGCGCCCAGCAGCTCCACGTCGTCCCGCAGCGTGGCGGCACGCTTCTCTCCGATCATCTCACTGACGGCGGGGTCCTCCAGATCCACCTCCGTGGCGGCGGCCTTTTTGGCGTGTCCCTCGCCGGAGAAGAACAGGATGCGCTTCTTCTCCCGGTCGTAGACGCCCTGGAACTCCTTGCCGCAGCCGATGGGCCAGTTGACGGGATAGGTGTCGATGCCCAGCTCCCGCTCCACCTCCTCGCAGAGGTCCAGAGGGTCCCGGGTCTCCCGGTCCATCTTGTTGATGAAGGTGAAGATGGGGATGTGCCGCAGGGCACAGACCTTGAACAGCTTCCGGGTCTGGGGCTCCACGCCCTTGGCGCCGTCGATGACCATGACAGCGCTGTCGGCGGCCATGAGGGTGCGGTAGGTGTCCTCGGAGAAGTCCTGATGGCCCGGCGTGTCCAGGATGTTGATGCAGAAGCCGTCGTGCTGGAACTGCATGACGGAGGAGGTGACGGAGATGCCGCGCTGCTTTTCGATCTCCATCCAGTCGGAGGTGGCGGCCCGGGCCCGCTTGCCCTTCACCTCGCCGGCCTGGGCGATGGCGCCGCCGTAGAGCAGGAACTTTTCCGTCAGGGTCGTCTTACCGGCGTCGGGGTGGGAAATAATAGCAAAGGTCCGCCGCCGGGAGATTTCAGAACGAAGATCAGCCATGAGAACCTCCATGCGCCTTCCGGCGCTTGAAATAGTGTGATTCGGAGTGCTTGTCCACGGTGAACAGGGAAAACGGGCGCTGCCGCCCGGTCCCCAGAGGCGCGGGTACACGAAAAAGTCCTAAGGCCTTTTCAAGCCTTAGGACTTTTCCTGATCTGGAGGTGACACCCGGATTTGAACCGGGGAATCAGGGTTTTGCAGACCCTTGCCTTACCACTTGGCTATGTCACCAAGGAAACAATCTATCAGAAATGCGGTCTTGATCAGAGCCCACATGAATTATATGCTCCCCATTTGAAAAGATCACACCGGCGTGTGATCTTTTCAAATGGAGCGGGCAACGAGGCTCGAACTCGCTACCTCCACCTTGGCAAGGTGGCGCTCTACCAGATGAGCTATGCCCGCAAATGGTGCCCAGAGCCGGAATCGAACCAGCGACACGAGGATTTTCAGTCCTCTGCTCTACCAACTGAGCTATCTGGGCAAATGGCGACCCGGAACGGGCTCGAACCGTCGACCTCTAGCGTGACAGGCTAGCGTTCTAACCAACTGAACTACCGGGCCATTTTCCTTCATCCGACGCATTGAGTGGTGGGAACAACTGGACTCGAACCAGTGACCCCCTGCTTGTAAGGCAGGTGCTCTAACCAGCTGAGCTATGCTCCCGGATGACCACTTCCGTCAGACGACAAAAGTTATTATACTCACCGGGCCCCCATTTGTCAACCGTTTTTTTGAATTTTTTTATTTTTTGTTTTTCCGCATTTTTGCCATCATTTCTTCCAGGTCTTCTCTGGAAAAATGCTGTTTTCTGTCACAAAAGCGGCAGGTGAGATCTGCCTGTCCCTGCTCGTCGATCAGACTTTGCAGCTCGTCGGGACCCATGCTGATGAGGGCGCGGGCCATCCGCTCCCGGCTGCATGTGCAGCGGTACTCAATGGGAGTTTTTTCCAGAATCTCCACCTCAAAGTCGGACAGCAGCTTCCGCAGCATGGCCTCGGGATTGTCGTTCCCGTCCAGGAGGTTCGTCACGCTTCCAGCGGCCAGCACGCCGCCCTCCACCTTGCCGATGACGTCCTCCCCCGCGCCGGGCAGCAGCTGGATCAGATAGCCGCCGGCGGCACGGACGCTCTGGTCCCGGTCCACCAGCACCCCCAGCCCCACCGCCGAGGGGATCTGCTCCGACTCCACAAAGTAGGACGCCAGATCGTCGGCGATCTCGCCGGACAGCAGCGCCACAGTGCCCACGTAGGGATCCTTCATATTCAGGTCCCGGATGACGGTCAGGGTGCCGTCGGTGCCCACGGCGGCGCCCACGTTCAGCTTGCCGTCCTCCCGCAGGGGGAGGTCTACCGCCGGATCGTCCACCGTGCCCCGGACGTTGCCCTCATTGTCGGAGACAGCCAGAATGGTCCCCAGGGGGCCGCCGCCCTTCACCTGAAGGGTCACGCTGCTGCCGGTGTCCTTCAGGGCGTTGCCCAGCATGGAGGACGCCGCCAGCAGACGGCCCAAAGCCGCCGTGGCCACCGGCAGCGTCTGATGGATCTGCCGCGCCCGCTCTGTCAGATATTTGGTGGAGACTGCCGTGGCCTTCACCATGCCGTCGGCGGTGATGGCCCGTACCAGTTGATCGCTCATATGAAAATGCTCCTTTTGTTCATCGTTCAAATACCGCTGCGAAGCCGCCGGACGGCTCACGTCTCAGCGGCCTTCCGGCAATGGAAGATCCAGCGGTCCTCCTCCGGCTTCGGCGGACGGCCCGTCATGTCGCCTGTCAGGCGCACCTGATCAAAGCCGGCGTCCGCCAGCCACTGACGCAGCTCGTCCTCCTCCCAGGCCCGCTCCCGATGCTCCTCAACGCTCCGATCCCAGGTGTCATCGTCATTGCGGCGGAACAGATCCACCCAGTAGGTGCAGATCCGGGTCCGCCGGGAGAACTCCGTCCGCCAGACGCAGTAGACGTCCTCCGTCTCGTCCAGCCAGATCTGGCCGTCCATCCGGCGGAGCTTATAGGGCGTGTTCACATCAAACAGAAACAGTCCGCCAGGCCGCAGGTATTTCGCCACGCGGCGGAAGGTCTCCTGCAGTTCCGACGGCCGGGTCAGATAGTTCAGGGCGTCCAGCGTGGACACCGCGGCGTCCACCTGTCCCATCAGGCGCAGCCGGGACATGGACTGGTGCAGCAGGAAGGGCGGCTTCTCCAGATCCAGCGCCGCGATCTTCCGGGCCGCCTCCGTCAGCATCTCCACAGAGCCGTCGGCGGCGGTGACAGCGTAGCCCCTCTCCGCCAGCAGGCAGGCGATGGACCCGGTGCCGCAGCCCAGATCCAGCACCGTCCGCACCGGGACGCCGCTCTTCCGCAGCTGCCGGTCCAGATAGTCTGCCCGGCGGCGATATTGTACATCCTGGGTCAGAACGTCATACGCGCCGGCCAGCGCCTCGTAACTGCTCATTGCTCCTTCGGTTCCTCCTGGCCCTTCCGGCGTGCGAAAATCTTGGCATAGGCGCCGGTGCCATAACTCAGGGAGCGGTTCACCCGGCTGATGGTGGCGCTGGACGCGCCGGTGCGCTCCAGAATATCATTGTAGATCAGCCCCTGATCCAGCAGGGACGCCACCTCAAACCGCTGCTCCATGGAACGCAGTTCCGAAACCGTGCACAGGTCCTGGAAGAAGTCGTAGCACTCCTTCTCGTCCTTCAGCATCAGAATGGCTTTATAGAGTTCGCCGTTCTTCTCTTTCTTGCCGATCTTCACCATGTCACATACTCCTTAAATGTCAAGATCCTTTTGATCAATCCATTTTAACATTGTAGAGCGTGAAAGTAAAGAGGAAGCGTAGTTTTTGCGCAAAGTTTTTCCCGCACCCTTTCCCGGTCTCCGCATAGGCTGAGACAGAACGATTTTGCGGAGGTGGCTGTCCCATGGAGGACCGTTTGCTGGCCCTGGAGACCGAGGAATTCACGGCGGAGCGGGAGTGGACGGCGGAGGACATTCCCGTGCTGAAGGCCACGGTATCCCTCCCCCGTCCTATCGAGCGGAACGGCCGGGTGGGCAGGCGCATCGACCGCTTCTACCAGCTGCAGGCCCGGTCCTATTTCCGTTACTGCGAGAACTGGCTGTTTCCCAAGGCCGCCGCGGAATACCGGCAGGCCCTGGCGGACAGCGCCCCCCTCCCCTGCTGCACGGCGTCGCTGACCTATCGCGTCACCTGCTCGGAAAAAGGTATCTGGAGCCTCCATACTGACACCCGGGAGTGTCTGGGCGGCCGCACGGAGATCCTCCGCAGGGGGGATACCTGGGATCTGCGCACCGGCTATCCCATTCCCTTGGGCGACTTCTTCCCCCGGCGGACGCCGGTGCGGAAGCTGCTGTGCCAGACGGCGGAGGCGGAAATCCGGCGGCAGGAGGCGGCGGGCATGGCCCGCTATCACGAGAAGTGGCGGCAGGAGCTGCGCAGGAATTTCAACCGGGAGAACTACTATGTCACGCCGGAGGGCCTTCAGTTTTTCTGGCAGATGTACGCCATCGCCCCCTGGGCAGAGGGCGTCCCCACCTTCTCCCTGCCCTTCGGGGAACAGGGCTGTGCCTGGCCCATCCCAGAGTCTTTGATCCGTTTGCAAACATGATCTGCAAAGGAAAATACCCTGTCGGCATGGAGCGTGTTCCACACCGGCAGGGCATTCTGTGCGGTCGCCCCGCTATGCCGCGGGGCCCTTCCACTTTTTCGGATCCACATGCCGCTGCCGCAGCCGCCGGATGACGAACTGGCGGAACAGGGCGTACAGGACGGAGCACAGGGGGATGAAGAACAGCATCCCGGCGATGCCCATGAGCTTGCCGCCCAGAGTGACGGCGGCCAATACCCAGATGGAGGGCAGACCCACGGAGGAGCCCACCACATGGGGATAGATCAGGTTCCCCTCGATCTGCTGAAGTACCAGGAACAGGATGACGAATACCAGCGCCTGCCGGGGGTCGCTGATGGCGATGAGCAGCGCACCTACGGCGCAGCCGATGAAGGCGCCCACAATGGGGATCAGGGCCGTCAGAGCGATGAGAACGCCTACCAGGAGGGCGTAGGGCATCCGGAACAGGCTCATGGCCACCACGAACAGGGTCCCCAGGATACAGGCCTCCAGGCACTGGCCGGACAGAAAGCCGGAGAAGGTGCGGTCTGTCAGACGCAGGACCTCCAGTGTCCGGTCCGCCGCCCGCTCCGGCAGCAGGGCGTACAGGCACTGACGTCCCTGTCGGGCCAGTTTCTCTTTCTGGAGCAGGATGTAGAAGGAGAAGATCAGGCCGATGACAAAGGTGCTGAGGCCGCTGACCACGCCGCCGATCAGTCCGCCGCCGGAGGACACCAGAGCGGTGCCCCAGTTCTGGGCCAGGCCGATGGCCTTCTGGGACAGGGAGCTCCAATCCAGCTCCCAGCTGGCCACCAGATCCTTCGCATAGGGCAGCCAGGCCTCCAGCTGGAGGAGCCATGTCTCGAACCGGTCCAATGCGGTGGGAAGCTGTCCGCCGATAGAGCGCAGGGCCTCCCGGATGCCGGGGCCGATGACGCCGCAGGCCAGGCTCAGTACGCCCAGCAGCCCTACCAGCGTCAGCACCAGCGCCAAAGGACGGCGCAGCTTCCCGCCCTTCCTGACGCCGGAATACAGGTGCCGCTCAATGGCCCGCATGGGGACGTTCAGCACAAAGGCGATGGCGCAGCCCAGCAGGAACGGCGAAAGAATGCCCAGCAGCCAGCCCACGGCGCCCAACACGGTGCCCAGGTGCTGAAGGGCGCAGTAGAACGCCACGCCGCCGCAGACCACCAGCAGAAGACTTTTGACCGTCTGTTTATTCCATTCCATCGAATGACTTCATTTCCTTTCCAAAAGGTTTACTCGTCCACCAGCCGCTTCCGCTTCCACACGCCCTTCCGGAACCGGATGGTAAACAGCACTCCCCGCAGGCACTCGTCGCAGGCCATGGCGATCCAGATGCCCACAAGGCCCCAGCCCACCGCGTGGCCCAGCAGCCAACTGCCCAGTACCGACACCAGCCACATGCTGAACACGCCCACGCATACCGGATACCACACGTCTCCGGCGGTGGTGAGGCATCGGACCATGACGATGTTCACGGACCGGCCGATCTCCAGCAGAAACTCCACCATGACCACCTTCCGGCCCAACTCATGAATGACAGGGTCGGCGGTAAAGAGGCTGTAGATGGGGTCGCAGAAGATCAGGATCAGCAGCGTCAGCAGCTCCGATACCGTCAGAGCGATGCGGAGGGTGGACCACACGCGGCGGCTCACCTCCTCCGTCTTCCGTGCACCCATGAGATAGCCCAGAATGATCTGGGTGGCCTGGGCCACAGCAATAGAGTACACATAGGCCACGTTGGCCAGCATGCTGGCGTAGACCTTGGTGGCGATGACCGCGGTGCCCATGAGATTGATAAAGCGCAGGATAAAGATCTGCGAGACATTGTAGGACAGGGACTCTCCGCCGGAGGGCATGGCGATGGCCAGCAGCTTCCGGCAGGTGGCCCACGGAAAAGGCCGCAGGTGCTTCAGGGAGAACCGGACGGCGCATTTCCGCCGCAGCATCCAGATCACCAGCGCCAATCCCACGGCCTTGCTGAAGCAGGTGGACACGGCGGCGCCGGTGACGCCCATCTGCGGAAAGCCCAGCCAGCCGTTGATGAGGACGGCGTTGCCCGCCACGTTCAGCAGGTTCATCACCACACTGGCGGTGACCACCTCTCTCAGCAGCGTATAACTCCGCAGTACGGCGCACAGTTCGATGTACAGCCCCTGGATCAACACCGCACCGCCCACGATGCGGGTGTACAGGCAGGCGCCGGCCAGGGACTCCTCCGGCGTCCGCAGCAGGCTGAACACCACATGGGGCGCCAGCAGCAGGATCAGGCCCATCAGCAGACTGAACAGCGCGCTGACGGCCACGCCCACCGTGGCGATCCCGTCGCACTTCTCCCCCGTCTGCCCGGCGCCGATGTGCTGGGTCAGCAGGATGGTGGTGGCGGCGCTCATGGTCTCCAGCACGATGATGACCACATTCATCACCTGATTGCCGTTGCCGATGGAGGCCACGGCGGCAGAACCGAAGCGGGAGATCATGAACTGGTCCACATTGCCCACCAGAAGCTGCAACAGCAGCTCCGCGAAGATGGGCAGGGACAGGCGGAAGACCCGGCGGGTCTGGACGGAAGGCTTCAAAGTCATGGAATACCGGCTCCTTTATGTGCAGAAAATCGTTTGCTTTTGATTCAGGAAGCCAGTATAGCAGACTCCGCCGCCGTTGCAAGTGGCAAACCACCGAAAGAGTTCCCGTCCCGGCGGCTTCTTTTGTGGAATCAGACGCGCCCCGCCCGGCAGCGGCGGGCCATGTCCAGATACTCGTCTCTGGAGGCCACGTTTTCCGCGATCTCCGCCGCCGTCAGCGGACGGATCACCTTCGCCGGGTTTCCCAGCACCAGGGAGCCGTCGGGAACGTCCATTTTGCCGGTGACCAGCGCCCCCGCGCCCACCAGGCAGTTATTGCCGATCCGGGCGCCGGTGAGGACGATGGCCCCCATGCCGATGAGGGTGTTGTCCCCCACGGTGCAGCCGTGGACCACCGCCCCGTGTCCGATGGTGCAGCCCTTTCCGATGGTGGACGTCTCATGGAGCACGGCGCACTCCTGAACATTGGTGTCCTCTCCGATGACAATGGGGCCCTGGTCGCCCCGGATGGCGGCGTTGTACCAGACGCTGACGCCCTTTCCCAGCGTCACGTCCCCCACCACCGCCGCGCCCTCGCAGATCAGGACGTCCGCGTCGGTGGTCCTCAGTTCGTAAGCCATTGGAATCGCTCTCTTTCTTTCGTGCCGCGCCGGAACTCAGATGGCGAAGTTGCCGTCCACGAACACGGGAATCTCCCGGCCGTCGTGGGTGGTGCCCACGATGGACAGGTCCGCCGTGCCCACCATGAAGTCCACGTGGGTGATGGAGTCGTTGAGGCCGTGGGCTTTCAGCTCCTCCTTGGTCATCTGCTGGCCGCCCTTCAGGCAGGGATATGCCTCGCCGAAGGCGATGTGGCAGGCGGCGTTCTCGTCAAACAGAGTGTTGTAGTACAGGATCTTCTGGTTGGAGATGGGGGAGTCGTAGGGCACCAGGGCCACCTCGCCGAAATAGCAGGCCCCCTCGTCCACGGAGATGGCGGCCTTCAGGGCCTCCTCGCCCCTCTCCGCGTGGGCCTCCACGATTTTGCCGTCTTTCACCACGAAGTGGAACTTGTCGATGATGTTGCCGTCGTTCACCAGGGGCACGGCGGAGTACACCACGCCGTTGACGCCGGTCTTCAGGGGCGAGGTGAACAGCTCCTCCGTGGGGATATTGGCGATATACTCCTGGCCGGACAGGGTGACGTCGTTGCCCGCCTCCCAGATGTGGCCCTCCGGCAGCTCCACCGTCAGGTCCGTGCCCAGGGAGTTGGTGTAGTGCAGGGACTTGAAGTTCAGTTCGTTCAGCTTCTCCATCCGCTGATGGAGGGTGACCAGGTGCTTCTCCCACTTCTCCACGCACTTGCCGTCGCCGGAGATACGGACGGCGGCAAAGATGGCGTCCCACAGCTTCTCCATGGCCTCGTCCTCCGGGCAGTCCGGGAAGACCACCCTGGCCCAGGACGGGATGGGGATGGACGCGATGCACCAGGGGAAGCCGCCGCACATCTGGAGCCGGTCAAAGTCCTTCAAGGCCTTGCCGCTGGCCTGCTGGGCCCGGACGATGCGGTCCGGCGCCACGCCTTTGAAATTCTCCGGGTCCGAGGCGGAGATGGCCAGATAGGCCGCCCCCTCCAAAGCGTAGTCGTTGAAGAAGTGCCTCCGCCACAGGGGCACCTCGTCGAAGATGGCGCCGTCGGCCTTCAGATACTTCATCCGGGCCATGGCGTCGTCGTGCCAGTTCATCACCACCTCCCGGCAGCCCCGGTCATAGGCCTTTTCGGCACAGAGCCGGGCGAACCAGGCGCACTCCACCGGGGAGGAGATCACCAGCGTCTGCCCCTTCTGCACGTTCAGTCCGATGTCGATGAGCAGCTGGGCGTATTCCTGAAACTTTTCTTCCATATCCTTCATGAGGATCGCATCCTTTCCGCAAAGCAGTCTGATCATTTTAATATATGCCGGTCTCCCGCATGTTAAACAGGGCTGTGGGCCGAAAAAACGCATTGGATGGCCGGTTTCCTTATTTTAGAGCATTTTTCCAGCCTTGTAAAGAAACGGCAGGCAGTATTTGAAATTTGTTTACGATTGGCCGGTGAAAAAAGGAAGCGCCCCGCGGGGCGCTTCCTTTCAGGCTGTCGAAAAAGTCGAGCATAGCTGGGCTTTTTCGCATTTATATGGTAAAATAAGCATGGGTGATGAAAGATGCTTGAACGAGGGAAGCTGGATCGTGGAATCGT
>NZ_JBQHUP010000066.1:0-10990 GCF_052065175.1 Dysosmobacter sp. HCP28S3_G4
TGGAAATGGAATGACTCTGCCCATTTCCTATTTTCGATTCTATTTTCCCGAATATGTGCTGAAAACCCGGTTGCCGCCTAATTGCGCAACCGGGTTTCTCGACAGCCTGAGCCGCCGGCCACATGGCCGGCGGCTTTGCGTATGCGCTTGCTTCGGGATCAGAACAGGGGCACCACGGCGCCGCTGTAGGTGTTCTCAATGTAGGTCTTCACAGTGTCGCTGTGGAGGGCCTCCACCAGGGCCTGGATGGCGGCGTCGTTCTCGCGGCCCTCCTTCACGGCCAGAATGTTGGCGTACTCCTGAGCGGCGTCGCCCTGAGAGTCCTCAATGGCCAGGGCGTCGGTGGCGGCGTTGAGACCGCCCTGGAGGGCGTAGTTGCCGTTGATGACGGCCATGGCCACGTCGGGCAGGGACAGGGTCAGTTGGGCGGCCTCCATCTCGCGGATGTTCACCTTCACATTGTAGGAGGCGATGTCCTGAATGGTGGCGTTGGAGGCGGCGGTGATGCCGTCGTTCAGGGTGATGACGCCCTCCTGCTGGAGCAGGAGCAGGGCGCGGGTCTCGTTGGAGCCGTCGTTGGGCACGGCGATCTCGTCGCCGTCCTTCAGGTCGGCAATGGCGGAGACCTTACCGGCGTAGATGCCAAAGGGCTCGTAGTGGACGGTGCAGGCGGACACCAGATGGGTGCCGTAGTCGCCGTTGAACCAGTTCAGATAGTTGACGTGCTGGAAGTAGTTGGCGTCCAGGTCTCCCTCCTCCACGGCGGTGTTGGGCTGGACGTAATCGGTGTACTCCACGACCTCCAGGTCAATGCCCTGCTCGGCCAGGATGGGCTTGCACTGGGCCAGGATCTCGGCGTGGGGGGTGATGCTGGCGCCCACCTTCAGGGTGACGGTCTCGGCGGGGGCGGCGGAACCGGCGGCGCTGCCGGAGGCGGCGGGAGCGGAGGCGCTGCTGCCGGAAGAACCGCAGCCGGCCAGCAGGGACAGCGCCAGCAGGGCGCTCAGAGCGATGGTGCATACTTTCTTCATGTTCAAAACTCCTTTTCAAATTCGATCCAAATTTCCAAAAGCTGCTATGATGAACCGCAGAGGCGGTTTATCGGATGCGTTTGTCCATCCGGCTTGCCAGACGGTTGCCCACTCCCTGGACGATCTGCACCAGCAGGACCAGAATGATGACCTGGACCCACATGGTGACGGTCTCCTTGCGGTAGTAGCCGTAGTTGATGGCGATGGCGCCCAGGCCGCCGCCGCCCACGATGCCGGCCATGGCGGAGTAGCAGAGGATGGTGACGGTGGCGGTGGTGGCGCCGGAGATGAGAGAGGGTCTGGACTCCGGCAGGATCACCTTCACCACCACCTGCAACAGGGAGGCACCCATGGACTGGGCGGCCTCGATGGTGCCCCGATCCATCTCCCGGACGGAGCTCTCCACCAGACGGGCCACGAAGGGGAAGGCGGACACCACCAGGGGGACGATGATGGCCTTGCTGCCCACGGTGGTGCCGGTGATCAGTCGGGTGAGGCCCACCAGCAGGAAGATCATGATGAGGAAGGGCACGGAGCGCAACAGGTTAACGATGGTGCCCAGCACCTTGTTCACCGGCGCGTTGGGCCGGAGGCCCTGGCTGTCGGTGACGGCCAGCACCAGTCCCAGGGGCAGGCCGATGATGTAGGAGAACAGGGTGGAAAGGACCACCATGTAGAAGGTCTCCCAGAGACCCTGGGCGGTCATCTGCCAGAAAGCGGCGGTAAACATCTCTCAGACCTCCTCCTCTGCATAAGTGATGTGCTGGCTCTCCAGATAGGAGAGCATCCGGCCGGCCACGACCTCGTTTTCCGGCAGCTGGATCAGCATGTGGCCGTAGGCCTTGCCGTCGATGTCCCGGGTGTCGGCGTACCAGATGTTCACCGGCTCGCCGCAGGCCAGGACCATGCCGGCCACCACCGGCTGGTCGGAGGTGGTGCCGTCGAAGGTGATGCGGTAGACCTTTCCCCTGCCGTTGAAGCGGCGGACGGCGGCCTCGCCGCCGGGGATGATCAGCTCTCTGGCCGCGGCGGTTTTGGGATGGCGGAACACCTCGCTGACGTTGCCGGTCTCCACGATGTGGCTGTCCGCGATGATGGCCACGTGAGAGCATATTTCCTCGATGACGCTCATCTGATGGGTAATGACCACCACCGTGACGCCCAGCTGGCGGTTCAGGTCTTTCAGCAGAGCCAGGATGGAGGCGGTGGTGGCGGGGTCCAGGGCGGAGGTTGCCTCGTCGCACAGCAGCACCTTGGGATTGGTGGCCAGGGCGCGGGCGATGGCCACCCGCTGCTTCTGGCCGCCGGACAGCTGAACGGGGTAGGCCCGTTCACGGTCTTCCAGGCCCACCAGCTTCAGAAGCTCCCGGGCACGGGTCAGGGCGTCGGCCCGCTTCCAGCCCGCCAGCTCCAGGGGGAAGCAGACGTTGTCCAGGGCAGTACGCTGCATCAGCAGGTTGAAGCTCTGGAAGATCATGCTGATAGACTGCCGGGCCTTCCGCAGATCCTTTTCGGACAGTGCGGTCATCTCCTTGCCGTCCACCACCACACTGCCGCTGGTGGGACGCTCCAGCAGATTGATGCACCGCACCAGCGTGGATTTGCCTGCGCCGGACAGGCCGATGATGCCGAAGATGTCGCCGGCCTCCACGCTGAGATTGATGTCCTCCAAAGCGTGTACGGCGGACTCGCCGGTGCCGAAGGTCTTGGTGAGATGCCGGATTTCAATAATGGGCACGGGATCGCGCTCCTTCCTTGCGCCGGGGCGGCGCTTTTTTATGGCCATAAAAGACAATTGAACAACGGGGAGCGTGGCGGCGCGGAAAACAAAAAAGCCGCCCATGATGCAGATGCACCAAGGACGACGGATCGTACACGCCGTGTTACCACCTTGTTTTGCCGGAGCCTCGCGGCCGCGGCCTCTGAGAGTGCAGACACACTCCTGCGCGATGACGGGCGCTCCCGTTGCAGCCTATGCGGTCTCCCGCGGTCGGTGCACAACTCCAAGACCATGTTCGGCGCGGCCTTCCGTGTCCGTTTTCACCAGTCCGGACTCTCTTTGCCGTATCTCCGCGCGTACTCTTCTCTTCATCGTCTTTGCGGTGTTCAGTTGTTAATTTGCAGTTTAGACGGATTGCGGCGGAAAGTCAATCAGAAATTTTCACCATTCCATTTAGAAATCTCCATGGATTCTTTGTGCTTTTCTACAAAAGATGAAGAAAACCGGCGGCGGGCGCCGTATTTTTACATGGAGTGGATTGCATCCGATGGAGAGAACTGCTAAGATAAAACGAATTTCAGAAACCGACTCCGTCAGCTGGAAGGGAGGGGGTACCATGAACTGCAAAGACGGGATGCTCCGCTGGCTGCGGGACCTGCTGTGCGGCGCCCTCATCGGTGCGGGGGCCATCCTGCCCGGCGTGTCCGGCGGTGTGCTGGCGGTGGTGTTCGACATATACCGCCCCTTCATGGAGGTGCTGACCCATCCCTTCCAGGCGCTGCCGAAATACTGGAAATGGGTCCCGGCGCTGGTCATCGGCTGGTGCGTGGGCTTTCTGGGCTTTGCCCGGGGCATCTCCGCCATGATGGAGCAGTCCGACGCCGTGACCTACTGGCTGTTCATCGGTCTCATTGTGGGGACGCTGCCCCAGTTGTTCCGGGAGGCCGGGAAGGAGGGCAGGAGCCCTGGAGCCTGGCTCAGCTTCGCGGTGTGCTTCACCGTCATGTTCCTGGGACTGTACCGCGCCAGCCGCACTGCCGCCTTCCACGTGGAGCCCAGCCTGTTCTGGTACAACTTCTGCGGCGTGCTGTGGGGCATGGGCATCATCATCCCCGGCTTCACGTCCTCCTCCATCATTATGGCGCTGGACCTGTACCAGCCGCTGATGGACGGTCTGTCCCGGATGGACGTCCGGGTACTGGCCTCCACACTGCCGGGAATGCTGGTGACCATCGCCCTGCTGGCGCGGCTGGTGAGCTGGTTCTTCCGGCGGTTCTACGCCCTGGCCTTCCACGGCATTCTGGGCATCGTGACGGCCTCCACCCTGGTCATCGTCCCCACGTCCTACACCGGCGCCGGGGAGGCGGCTGTGGCGGCGGGATGCTGCGTGGGCGGCTTCCTGCTGGCCTACTTTCTGGGCCGTCTGGACAAGCGCGTGGGCCAGCCCGGCGCGTGAACAAGAGAACAGAAAACCGGCCGCACAGCGGCCGGCTCAGCTTGTCGAAAAACCCTGTCTGAAGGAAAAGAGTCCTTTTTTGCAGGGGGAGTACGAGGGGGCGGGAGCCCCCTCGTGTTGGATTGAATGCCTGCAAAAAGCCTGTGTCAGCAGGCGTTTGCGCCGCGCAGCGGCAGCTTTTCGGCCCGCTGCGCGGGCAGAAAAGCGAGGCATTGTTCAGGCTGTCGAAAAAGTCCATCGGACTTTTTCGACAGCCTGAACCGGCCGCACAGCGGCCGGCTTTTTATGTCTGTGGGCGGTTTACAGCTTCACCAGCCCGGCGTCCACCATCTTCTGGAGGCTCATGAGGATGCCCAGCTTGGCGTGATACCAGGTCAATCCACCCTGGAAGTACACGGCGTAGGGTTCCCGGATGGGGCCGTCGGCGGACAGCTCGATGCTGCTGCCCTGGACGAAGGCGCCCGCCGCCATGATGACGTCGCTGTCGTAGCCCGGCATAGCCCACGGCTCCGGCGTGACGTAGCTGTCCACCGGTGCGGCGGCCTGGATGCCACGGCAGAAGGCCTTCATGCCCTCCGAGCTGCCCAGCTCCACCGCCTGGATGATGTCGTGGCGCTCCTCGGCGGAGCCGGGGACGCACCGGAAGCCCAGATTCTCATAGATGCCTGCGGCGAAGATGGCGCCCTTCAACGCGCCGGACACCACAGTGGGGGACAGGAACAGGCCCTGATAGAAGGAGGGCATCAGGCCCAGGTTGGCGCCCACCTCCTGGCCCAGACCGGGGGCGGACAGCCGGTAGGCGCACCGCTCCACGCACTCCTTTGTGCCGCAGATGTAGCCGCCGATGGGGGCCAGACCGCCGCCGGGGTTCTTGATGAGGGAGCCCACCACCATGTCGGCTCCCACATCGGAGGGCTCGTTCAGCTCCACGAACTCGCCGTAGCAGTTGTCCACCATCACCTTCACGCCGGGCTTCACGGACTTGCAGAAGGCGATGAGCTCACCGATCTGCTCCACGGAGAAGCTGGGGCGGGTGGCGTAGCCCTTGGACCGCTGGATGGTGATGAGCTTCGTCCGCTCATTGATGGCGGCCCGGATGGCGTCATAGTCGAAGGAGCCGTCGGGCTTCAGGTCCGCCTGCCGGTAAGAGACGCCGTACTCCCTCAGGGAGCATTTGCTCTCCCGGATGCCGATGACCTCTTCCAGGGTGTCGTAGGGCGCGCCCACGGGGGACAGCAGCTCGTCCCCCGGCAGGAGGTTGGCGGACAGAGCCACCGTCAGGGCGTGGGTGCCGCAGGTGATCTGGGGCCGCACCAGGGCGGCCTCGGTGTGGAACACGTCGGCGTACACCCGCTCCAGATTGTCCCGGCCCTCGTCGTCGTAGCCGTAGCCGGTGGTGGCGGCGAAGTGGGTGGCGTTGACCCGGTTCTTCTGCATGGCGGCGATGACCTTGCCCTGGTTGTACTCCGCCGTCCGGTCAATGCGGGCGAAGCGGTCACGCAGACCCTCCAGCACCCGCTCGCCGTATTCATAGACAGCCCGGCTGACGCCCAGCTGCTCGTACATGGACTCCAATTCCATGAAAGTATCCTCTTTTCCGGGCTTCCCGCCCAAATTTCACAGCGCATCAAACTGTATCATATCCGCAGGGAAAACGCAAGCCCCTTGCGGTCCCGGCGGTCCTGTGGGATAATGGTTCCAAACTGCCGTGAGGTGATAGAATGTCCTGGAAGACCGTCGACATGTCAAAGGATCCCCGCCGGGGACAGTTCGCGTATTTCCGCACCCTGGCCAACCCCACCGCTGGCGTGACGGTGAGCGTGGATGTGACAGACCTGCGCCGCTGGTGCGGGGAGCGGGAGCTGGGCTTCTTCCTGCCCTTCTGCTACTGCGCGGAGCGGGCGGCCAACGCCGTTTCTGAACTGCGCCGCCGTATCCGGGAGACGGAGGTGGTGGAGTACGACTGGTGCCCCTCCTCCCACATTCTGGACCTGCCGGACGGAGCCTACTGCTATTGCGCCCTGCGGTCGGACGTGCCCTTTGAACAGTTCCTCACGGCGGCCCGGGCGGCCCAGGAGACGGCCCGCCGCGCGCCGTCGCTGGAGCTGGAGGGGGAAGGCGAAAGCGAAGCGTATCTCTACTTTTCCTGCCTGCCGTGGCTGACCTATACCGCAATCGTCCAGCCCATGGGCATCCCAGCGGACAGCAATCCCCGGATAACATGGGGCCGGTATGCTCTTCAGGAGGGGCGCTGGCGGATGCCGGTGACGCTGCTGGTCCATCACGCCCTGGCGGACGGCCTCCACATCGCCCGGTTCTATCAGGCGCTGGACCGGGAGCTGGCGGCGCTGACCGCGGAGAGGGGCTAAAGCTCCATCACCCGCGACATGTCCTCCGGAAGCGGAGCCGTCAGCTCCAGCGGCTCCCCGGTGACGGGATGCCGCAGGTGGAGGGCGCAGGAGTGCAGGGCGGGCCGGGGGATCAGGTCCGGGGCCTCTGTCCCGTAGAGCCAGTCCCCCGCCAGGGGATGGCCTACGGCGGACATGTGGAGCCGCAGCTGGTGGGTGCGCCCCGTCTCCGGGACGAGACGCAGCAGGGAGAACCGGCCGGTGGTCTCCAGCACCTCGTAACGGGACACCGACGGCGCACCGTCGGGCCGGATGCACCGCCGGACGGTGGAGGTCTCGTCCCGGCCGATGGGCAGGTCGATGGTTCCGGCGGGCGGCTCCGGACACCCGACGCAGACGCCCCGGTACTCCCGGTAAAAGTCCGGCGTGTGGAGGAGCTTCCGCAGGAGATTGTGGACGTAACCGCTCTTGGCCACGGCCATCAGGCCGGTGGTGCCCTTGTCCAGCCGGTTCACCACATGGAACACGGCGGTCTCCCCCTTCTGATACGCCAGCGCCCCGGCCACGGTGGGGGTCTCCGGCAGAAAGCTGGAGGCCAGGGCCACCATGCCGGCGGGCTTGTTCACCACCAGCAGGTAGTCGTCCTCGTAAACGATGGGCAGGGGAACGGCGCAGGGGATGATCCGTTCGTCCGGGGGCCGGACGTCGCCAATCTCCACGGTCAGCACGTCTCCGGCACGGAGAGTGGCGGTGGAGAAGGCCCGTTTTCCGTTGACCAGAATGCCGGTCTCCCGGCGGGTGAGCCCCCCGATGGCATGGGAGGAGAACCCCAGCCGTCCCTTCAGGACGCTGCGGACCTTCCGCCCCTCCTCCCGGGGCGTGATGACGATGGTAATGGTCTGCATGGCGGCTCCTCAGCGCAGATGTCCGGCGCAGTACAGCCCTGCCAGGACGCCCAGCAGGCACAGCACCAGACTGAGGGCCATGTACGCGGCGGCGAGGGCATAGCTGCCGGCTTTCAGCAGCTGCCAGGATTCCAGCGAGAAGGTGGAAAAGGTGGTGAAGCCGCCGCACAGTCCCGTTTTGAAGAACAGCTGCGCGTTCTGAGACAGTCCCCGTCTGGCGGCCAGACAGGCGATGAAGCCGATGAGCACCGCCCCCAGCACATTGGTACACAGCGTCAGAAGCGGGAACGCCCGCTTCCAGGGCAGCAGACTGACGGCATAGCGCAGCATGGCGCCCAGTCCGCCGCCCAGACCCACAAAAACAAAGTTCATGACGTCCTCCCGAGCAGCGCCTGTCCGTCCGGCGGACAGGCGTCGATGTCGGTTCCATCATACCAGACCGGGCATTCCAAGGCAAGAGCGCGGTTGACGCTCCGGAGCCGCCGTGATAAAATAAAGCGAATTTTCATATTAAAACTGATGAAAACGGTTCCAACCGTTTTCTAGCGCGAAGCGCGTTCAGTTTTTATGAGACGCCGAATTGTGCCTCTGCACAATTCGAGCGTGCGCAGCACGCGTGATTCCTGATGAAACTGTTTCATCAGGAATCAGTATCATACGGCACAGGAGGCAGACGTATGCTCTTATCCGCGGAACATCTGTCCATCAACTTCGGCAGCCGCCAGCTGCTGAGCGACGTGGACTTCTATCTCAACGAGGGGGACAAGACCGGTGTCATCGGCATCAACGGCACGGGAAAGTCCACCTTTTTAAAGGTCCTGTCCGGCGTCCAGGAGCCGGACGGGGGAAAGGTCAGCCGGGACCCCAACGTGCAGGTGAGCTATCTGCCCCAGAACCCGGTAATGGACGACGGCGCCACGGTGCTGGAGCAGGTGTTTCTCCACTTCCCGGCGGAGTTCCGGGAACTGAACGAATACGAGGCCAAGGCCATGCTGAACAAGCTGGGCCTGCCGGACTTCGACCAGAAGGTGGGGACCCTGTCCGGCGGACAGCGGAAGCGGGTGGCCCTTGCGGCGGCGCTGATCCACCCGGCGGACGTGCTGATCCTGGACGAGCCCACCAACCATCTGGACACGGAGATGGTGACGTGGCTGGAGGACCGGCTCCGCCGGTTCCGGGGCGGCCTGGTTATGGTGACCCACGACCGCTACTTCCTGGAGCGGGTGGTGAACCACATCACGGAGCTGAGCCGGGGAAAGCTGTACCACTACGAGGCCAACTACTCCAAATACCTGGAGCTGAAGGAGCAGCGGGCGGAGATGGCGGAGGCCAGCGAGCGCAAGCGCCAGTCCATCCTGCGGGTGGAGCGGGAGTGGATCATGCGGGGCTGCAAGGCCCGGACCACCAAGTCCAAGGAGCGCATCCAGCGGTACGAGAATCTGCTGAATCAGGCGGCGCCGGAGACGGACGACTCCGTGTCCCTTGCGGCGGCCTCCAGCCGTCTGGGAAAGAAGACCATCCAGCTGGACCATGTGTCCAAGTCCTTTGACGGGAAGTGCGTCCTGAACGACTTCTCCTACAGCGTCCTGCGCAGCGACCGCATCGGCATCGTGGGCCACAACGGCGTGGGCAAGTCCACGCTGCTGCACATCATCGCCGGGGAGCTGACGCCGGACAGCGGCACCGTGGAGATGGGCGCCACCGTGAAGGTGGGCCATTTCTCCCAGGAGGGCCGGGAGCTGGACCTGAACCAGCGGGTCTACGACTTCATCCACGATATCGCCGATGAGGTCCGCACCGACGAGGGCACCTTCACCGCCAATCAGATGATGGAGCGGTTCCTGTTTCCCGGCGATTTGCAGTCCCAGCCCATCGGACGGCTGTCCGGCGGCGAACGGCGGCGGCTGTATCTGCTGAGCATCCTGATGACCGCCCCCAACATCCTGCTGCTGGACGAGCCCACCAACGACCTGGACGTCACCACCCTGACCATTCTGGAGGACTATCTCCAGTCCTTCCCCGGCCCCATTCTGGCGGTGTCCCATGACCGGTTCTTCCTGGACAAGCTGGCCAATTCCATCTTCGAGGTCCGGGACGGCGGAGAGATCCTCCGCTACACCGGCAACTGGTCCGACTGGGAGGAGAAGCGGAAGGAGGAGAAGCAGGCGGCGGTGCCTGCGGAAAAGCCAAAGGCCGCGGCGGAGAAGCCCCGGGAGAAGCGGCCCAAATTCACCTTCAAGGAGCAGCGGGAGTACGAGACCATCGACGCCGAGCTGGCGGACCTGGAGCGGCAGCTCCGGGACTGTGAGGCCGCCATGGGGAGCTGCGGCAGCGACTACGTGAAGCTCCAGGAGCTGACGGACCGTCAGGCGGAACTGGAGGCCCTGCTGGAGGAGAAGACGGAGCGGTGGATGTATCTCTCCGAACTGAAGGAGCGGATCGACGCCTGGGAGGCGGAGCAGAAGAAATAACAGACGCCCGGAACAGGCACACAGGCCTGTTCCGGGCATTTTTGCGGATCAGCGGAGGCGAAAAGCCCTACAGCCGCTCCTCCTTGGTCCCGGCGTACAGGGCGTTGTAGGTCTGGCGGTAGACCCGGGCGGCGTCCTCCGTGTGGCAGACCATGCGGACCCGCTGCATCTCAGGGTGTTCTGCCAGATAGTCCAGGATGGCCTTCAGGGCCACCGGCGCGGCCTGGGCCACGGGATAGCCGAAGATGCCCGTGGAGATGGAGGGGAAGTCCACGGAAGCGATGCCGCGTTCACCGGCGGCAGTGAGGCTGGAGCGGTAGCAGGCGGCCAGCAGGGCGGCCTCCCCGTCTTTTCCGCCACGCCAGATGGGACCCACCGTGTGGATGACGTACCGGGCCTTCAGCCGGTAGCCCCTCGTCACCTTGGCCTCGCCGGTGGCGCAGCCGTGGAGGGTGCGGCACTCCGACAGCAGCTCCGGTCCCGCCGCCCGGTGGATGGCGCCGTCCACGCCACCGCCGCCCAGAAGGGTGTTGTTGGCGGCGTTGACGATGGCCTCCGCGTCAGACTGGGTCAGATCCCCTACGATGATGTCAAAGCGTCTCATGGCGCATCTCCCTTCCGCCGCCGCGGGCGGCTGCGATCCGATCAAAAGCCCCGGAGAGGGGCAGACGGTCTTTCTTTTTTCAGTATACCACCGGATAGAAAAAATGCAAGTCCTGGCGCGGGCGGGGGAAACAAACGGTTGCTTTACAAGGATCCGGGGGTATGGTATTCTGATGGTAAGAGGGTGCGCCAGTTCGGTGCAGGTAATATAGTGCGGTGAGAGACCGCGCCCGGCAAAGCGTAGCGAGCAGCCGATACTGCCTTGGAGCCGAAGCCGCGAGGTTAGGTTTAGCTATTGGTATCAATCTGGACGGCAAAAAAGATGTTCTGGGCATGTGGGTCGGCGAAAATGAGAGTGCCAAATTCTGGGCAACGGTGCTCAACGGCTTGAGAAACCGGGGCGTTGAGGATATTTTCATCGCCTGTACGGACAATTTGACCGGATTTTCCGCTGCG
>NZ_JBQHUP010000067.1:0-10825 GCF_052065175.1 Dysosmobacter sp. HCP28S3_G4
CCGAAAAGCTGCCGCTGCGCGGCGCAAACGCCTGCTGACACAGGCTTTTTGCAGGCATTCAATCCAACACGAGGGGGCTCCCGCCCCCTCGTACTCCCCCTGCAAAAAAGGCCTCTTTTCCTTCAGACAGGGTTTTTCGACAAGCTGAGGGGCCATGCTCTGCATGGCCCCTTTTCCGTGCGGAAAGCCGGCGGAAATGGACATGACAATTCAGGCATTGTGAAAAATGACGGAGTCCATGCGGAATGATCAGGATAGCCTGAGGGAACAGATGACAAGAATGACAAATTTCTGGGAAAATGTCTTTTTGGGGGGAACACATCTTGCAATATTTGGGCGATTTCTATATAATTCAGGCAGAATCGTACCTGCGGAACAGATAGCCGCGGGAGTATAGATGGAGGAGAGAAACTATGCGAGGTGTACACAGCGCGGTGGACGATATCCGCCGCGGCGTATTTACAGAAGTGGCCCGTCTGGCCTATGAGGGCGGGGACCTGAACCGGGTGGACATGATCCCCTACCGGATGATCCCCGGCGAGGTGGCCAAGTACCGCCATGACGTCTTCCAGGAGCGGGCCGTCATTGCCGCCCGGGTCCGGCTGGCCCTGGGCATGAGCCTGACGCCCAACGGTCCCCGGGCGCCCCTCAGCGCCCAGATCCAGGAGGCCGCCACCGACCAGAAGTATTTCGAGGAGCCTCTGGTCAACATCATCCCCTATGCCTGCAACGCCTGCCCGCCCAAGCAGATCCGCATCACCGACAGCTGCCAGGGCTGCATCTCCCACCCCTGCATGAACGTCTGCCCCAAGGACGCCATCTATCTGGACAAGGACAAGCACTGCCACATTGACCAGAGCAAGTGCGTCAAGTGCGGCAAGTGCTATAACCAGTGCCCCTACCGTGCCATCAGCAAGATCGAGCGGCCCTGCGCCGCCGCCTGCGGCATGGACGCCATCGGCTCTGACGAGCTGGGCCGGGCCAAGATCGACTATGACAAGTGCGTCTCCTGCGGCATGTGCCTGGTGAACTGCCCCTTCGGCGCCATCGCCGACAAGAGCCAGATCTTCCAGATCATCAACTCCATCAAGCGTGGCCAGGAGGTCATCGCCTGCGTGGCCCCCGCCTTCGTCAACCAGTTCGGCGAGAATGCCACGCCCGCCCGTCTGAAGGCTGCCATGCGGATCCTGGGCTTTAAGGACGTGGTGGAAGTGGCCATCGGCGCGGACCTGTGCACCATTGAAGAGGCCAATGACTTCCTGAAGAACGTGCCGGAGAACCAGCCGTTCATGGGCACGTCCTGCTGCCCCGCCTGGTCTGTCATGGCAAAGAAGCTGTTCCCGCAGTTCAAGGACTATATCTCCATGGCTCTGACACCCATGGTCATCACCGCCCGCATGGTGAAGAAGGAGCATCCCAATGCCCGCATCTGCTTCATCGGACCCTGCGCCGCCAAGAAGCTGGAGGCCAACCGCCGGTCCGTTCGCTCCGACGTGGACTTCGTGCTGACCTTTGAGGAGCTCCAGGGCATGTTCGATGCCAAGGAAGTGGACTTCTCCAAGATCGAGGAGAATCCGGAGGACGACTTCACCGAGGGCTCTGCCGCGGGCCGCGGCTTTGCCGTGGGCGGCGGTGTGGCCGCCGCCGTGGTGGAGGCTATCCACGAGATCGATCCCGGCCGTGAGATCAAGATCGAATACGGCGACGGTCTCAAGGAGTGCAAAAAGATGCTGCTGATGGCCAAGGCCGGCAAGCGCAACGGCTATTTGCTGGAGGGCATGGGCTGTCCCGGTGGCTGCGTGGCCGGCGCCGGCACCATCACGCCGGTGAAGACCAGCGTGGCCAACGTGGAGAAGTACAAGGCCGCCGCACCGAAGAAGAGCGCCATGGAGAGCAGTTTCAAGTCCAAGCTGGAAGAGGTCGAGGAGTAAACAGCGGCCGGACATGGACATCCGTTAAAAACAGAAGAAGACATATAAAAAGGAGAGGACCGACCAAACGGTCCTCTCCTTTTTCGCCTCTCCTGCTTGCGGAAACGGAGAGGGGACATTCGCTGTCTGTCCCGGGTCAAACGCTCCTGTTCCGCCACTGTTCCCAGATGCCCGGCTCTCTGCCCGCCAGCTTCCGCAGGCACCGTTCCGGCAGACTCATGGCCAGGGTGTGGGTCAGCTCTCTGGTCTCGCCGTCCGTCAGTTCCAGGCCCAGGGCCGGGAGCCGCGCTTTCAGTGCCTCCACCGCCCGGAACATGTCCTTCGCCAGAAGGAACCCGACGTCCGTCAGATAGATCTTGCCGTATCGCTCCCGCACCAGCAGGCCCATCTCCATCAGCGTGGACATCATGTTGGTGACAGACGCCTTGGAGCAGTCCATCGCCTTTGCGATATCCGCCGTGCCCACATCCGGCTTCGTCTGTCCCAGCTCGTAGATCACCAGCAGATACCGCAGATGAGATACCCGTAATTCCATTCTTCCATCCCCCGTCCTCTGAAATGGAAGGAAGCACGGACGGCTTCCTCCACCCGTGCCTGCTTCCTGAATCGTTCACTTGGATCGTTCACTCAATGACAGCCGCCGCATTTGGAGCAGTCTCCGCCGCAGCCCTTTTTGCGGGACTTCCGCAGGGACCGCACCGCCAGCGCCACCACCACGGCCAGCACCGCCAGCACGATCACATCTCCCAAAATACCGGACATTGCAGGTCCTCCTTCTTTATTTCATCTCCGCGGCGGCCACGGAGGTCAGGTGATGGGTCTCGCCATCCGCGCTGTAGCCCTTGCGGAACAGCAGGTACAGGATAGCGGCCAGGGCAGCGATGGCCACCACGGTCCACAGGCCGAACACCGCCTCGCCGGTGATCAGGCCGCCCAGCTGGTAGACGATCATGGACACCACATAGGCGAAGCCGCACATGTAGCCGATGGCGCCCAGGGTCCATTTCGTGTTGTTCATCTCCCGCTTGATGGCGCCCATGGCGGCGAAGCAGGGGGCGCACAGCAGGTTGAAGATCATGAAGCTGTAAGCCGTCACGGCGCCGAAGTCTGCGCCGATGGCCGTCCAGATGTCGTGGCTGTCCTCCAGCAGGTCGGCGGTGCCGGCGTACTGATACAGCACGCCGAAGGTGTTGACCACTTCCTCCTTGGCGATGAGGCCGGTGATGGTGGCAACGGTGGCCTTCCAGGCCATGTCGCCCATCCAGCCCAGAGGATAGAAGATCCAGGCGATGGCGCTGCCGATGGCGGCCAGCAGGGAGTCGTTGTTGTCCTCCACGGCGGCGAATCCGGCCTCCGTGAAGCCGTAGCCCTGGAGGAACCACAGGATGATGGAGCTCAGCAGAATGATGGTGCCGGCCCGCTTGATGAAGGACCAGCCCCGCTCCCAGGTGGCCCGCAGTACGTTGCCGGCGGAGGGCGCGTGATAGGTGGGCAGCTCCATGACGAAGGGGGCGGGTTCCCCGGCGAAGGCCCGGAACTTCTTCAGCATAATGCCGGAGAGGATGACGGCAGCAATGCCGATGAAGAAGGCGGAGGTGGCCACCCAGGGGGACTCGCCGAACACGGCGCCGGCGAACAGGCCAATGATGGGCATTTTCGCGCCGCAGGGGATGAAGCCGGTGGTCATAATGGTCATCTTCCGATCCCGGTCCTGCTCGATGGTCCGGGAGGCCATGATGCCGGGGACGCCGCAGCCGGTGGCCACCAGCATGGGGATGAAGCTCTTGCCGGAGAGGCCGAAGCGGCGGAAAATGCGGTCCATGATAAACGCCACGCGGGCCATATAGCCCACATCCTCCAGAATGGCCAGCAGCAGGAACAGCACCAGCATCTGGGGCACGAAACCCAGCACCGCGCCCACGCCGGCCACGATGCCGTCCATGATGAGACCGTACAGCCAGCCGGAGACGCCCAGGGACGTGAGAATGCCGTCAAAGAAGCCGGGGACGATCTCTCCGAACAGCACGTCGTTGGCCCAGTCGGTGCCGAAGGTGCCGATGCCCGCGCCGCCGTCGGCGATGGAGGAGCCCATGGCGATGGAGTAGATGCAGAACATGATCACCGCGAAAATGGGCAGGGCCAGAATCCGGTTGGTGACGATCCGGTCGATCTTGTCGGAGACGGAGAGGCTGCCCTTGGGGGCCTTCTTCCTCACCGCCTTGCTCACCACGCCGTTGATGTAGGCGTACCGCTGGTTGGTGATGATGCTCTCGGCGTCGTCGTCCAGCTCCCGCTCGCAGTCGGCGATGTGGGCCTCCAGATGCTCCGCCAGCTCCTTGTCCAGCTGCAGGTCCTCCAGGACCTTGGAATCCCGCTCGAAGAGCTTGATGGCGTACCAGCGGAGGTAGCCCTCCTCCACCCTGCCCTGGATGGACTCCTCAATGTGGGCCAGGGCGTGCTCCACGCTGCCGGTGAACACGTGAGGCAGCTCGCCGGCCTTGCGGTTCTGGGCCAGAGCCACCGCCTTCTCCGCTGCCTCCATGCCGCCCTCGCCCTTCAGGGCGCTCATCTCCACCACTTCGCAGCCCAGGGCGCTGCCCAGCCTGACCAGGTCGATGGTGTCGCCGTTCTTCCGCACCAGGTCGATCATGTTCACGGCCACCACCACCGGCAGACCCAGTTCAATGAGCTGGGTGGAGAGATACAGATTCCGCTCAATGTTGGTGCCGTCCACGATATTCAGGATGGCGTCGGGCTTCTCGTTCACCAGATAGCTCCGGGCCACCACTTCCTCCAGGGTGTAGGGGGACAGGGAGTAAATGCCGGGCAAGTCCTGAATGACTATGTCCTTGTGTCCCTTCAGTTTGCCCTCCTTCTTTTCCACTGTGACGCCGGGCCAGTTGCCCACGTACTGATTGGAACCGGTCAGGGCGTTGAACAGCGTGGTTTTGCCGCAGTTCGGATTGCCCGCCAGCGCGATCTTGAGTTCCATAGCGCTCTCCTTTCAAATGTTAGCTCAAACTAACTTTTGTACTGAATCAAAGGCGGCCTTTCACCGCCCCGATATTTGCCGCTTTGCGGCAAATATGTTCAATCATTTTTGCCGCGGCGTGTACGTGGCAAAAATACCCCGACCTGTGCACCCTTGGGGTGCACGCACCAGTCCGCAGACTGGTGTGGGGAATCTACTGCGCAGCCGTTAGCGGCTTTGCTGCTTTACGGATGCGGCGTGACCCTTGCGGGCAAAGGAGGGATGAAATCCCCTCTTTACCCGACTTCGATCATCTCCGCGTCCGCCTTGCGCACGCTCAGCTCATAGCCCCGGACGTTCAGCTCCATGGGGTCTCCCAGCGGCGCCACCTTGCGGACGAAGATCTCCACGCCCTTGGTGATGCCCATGTCCATGATGCGGCGCTTCACCGGGCCCTCGCCATGGAGCTTCACTACGGTGACAGTCTCGCCCACCTTCGCTTCCTTCAGTGTTTTCATATTCGCTCTCCTCCTGTCTGAATTTTCAGTTCACTTGAACACATCAAACCGTGCCGCACAGCACGGAAGCCCTGTTCCGGCGTTGGGATCAGGGCGCGTCTCAGATCATGATGCGGTTTGCCATGGTCTTGTCCAGGGCAATCCGGCTCTCCTTCACCTGTACGATCAGATTTCCGGCAATCTCGCTGACCACCGTCACGTCACTGTCCACCACGAAGCCCAGCTCCGCCAGGTGCTGGCGCACCTCATCTTTGCCGGAGATCTTGCGGATGGTGACCGTCTCTCCTGCCTTCGCCATTGTCAGCGGCATCATATCCTTGCCTCCCTCGGAAGTTAGATAAAACTAACTTTTCTGCCAAAAACAAGGGTTAGAATCTTCTAACCCTGAAATTGCTATTCAGTTTATCATCACTAACCGCTCTTGTCAAGACTGCTTTTTGAAAAAATTGCGCCCGGACATAGGGCGGTGCTCGTAAAACAGTGAATCCTCCGTATGGCTTAGATCATACGGAGGATTTATTTCTGTCTAATCTTCAAACTTGCAGGCGGCGAACGCTTTGTCAAAACCGATTGGCCGCAGCAAGTACACAGGGGATGGCCGCTTTAGCGGCGCAAGGGGGTTGTAGCCACCTTGACGGAACAAAGTGACCCAGCATTTGAGGTCAAGCAGTTTTCTCCTGCTGACGGATAATGAAACTCCGCAGGACGCACTACTCTCGATGGAGAGTATAGAAGTGCGCCCTTTAGTTCCTAAAGGGATTTTTTCTTTTGCTCAACTCCCCGGCAAATATGAATTTATCGTTCCTGTACTTCTTTTCCGCTAAGGTGCTCTATTTCGATTTCAAACATCTGAACGGCCCTTCCAGATGATGCCACTTCTTCATCTACCATCTTTTCATTAGGATAATACTTCATCGCAAACTTCTTTACAAGCTTAATAATGTCTTCCTGATTTTCGACTAAATGGCATCGTCCAAAGACAACCACACTTTGAAGAAAAGGTGCCCACGATTCTTCTTTAATGCTTTCATTACCGCATACAGTAAAGCAAACCTTGTCACATGCTTTCAAGCAATCCACCTTATAACCTGCTTTCGCTCCATGAAAAATAATCTTATGTGCGTTTTCATCATACAGATAATTTATTGGTATCGCATAGGGATAATCATTATCACCATTAACTGCCAGAATGCCGCGTCGAGAACAACGAAGCAGTTCTTTTGCTGCATCTATACTGATTTCATTTTTCTTTTTTCGAATTGTTCTAAACATTAAACTTACCTCCACAAATTCCGATATGTCGTTCATTTTGCTTGCGCAAATTATACCATAACCCTGTGAACAATTCTACCGCAACTTTGGCAAGAAATGAGAAAAGTCCGAACAGTTTTTCTGCCCGGACTTCCTCGCTCAATCGTAAATCAATTCCATTTTCACATTCTTTGGCCTGTGCCTTGCAAGCATTCCTCTGCCGTACCATTCCATCTGGTTTTCGGCTTTCAGCTTTTCGGCCATACTGTTTTGCTTTGCCAGCTCCGGCGCGATCAGCTCCATGCGGCTTCGTGCTGCTTCGTTGATCTCGGCACAATACTGTTTTACGAACAACCGCCTATTGGTCCGGGCGCTCTGTTGAGATCAGATCTTTACTTTAATCAGGCACTTGCGGGCCGGGGCGGGAGCTTCCGGTGCGATGCAGGGGGCATGGGCGTCCTGGGGAAAGAACACCATGAAGGACTTTCCGCTGAGCAGCAGCTCCTTCGCGGGGCCGTGATAGAACCAGATGTCCCCTTCCGGACGGCCGTCTACTTCCTCCGTCATCTCCGACAGCGGGGCGACGCCGATCAGCTCGGCGCCTTGGATCAGGAACTGAATGTCGATATAATCCCGATGGGCCTCCGGCGTCAGATTTTCCTCCTTGGTGGTGTAACGGCTGATGCGGACGAACACGTCCCGGCCATCCAGCTCATATTCACCATCCTTCACCTGGGAGAAGTCCGTGTTCCGCAGGTAGTCCAGTCCCAGAGCCAGACGGCTGCTGATGCCGCGGTAAGTATCCACATGATCAAGCGTATCATAGATCATCGCAATAACCTCCTTGTTTTTTTGCTATTATATGGTATCAAAGGAATTCTGTAAAGAGGAGTATGTTAAATTATGGAAAATCGAAAGACGCAATATTCCTAAAATTCCAAAACCATGTTCCATATAAAGAAACAATTCACTGAAAATTCGGTCAGAAGAAACGATCCGTTGCAAAAAATGACGATTTTAAAAAAATGCACTTGTATAAAATTCATAGAGTTTATATAATTTGTAATGTATTGAGAACAGGCGTTCTTTAATAGAGAACGGGGAGGCGTATGGAATGGGAGTACCAGAACAGGAGCCGAAAGTGAAATCATTGGCGAAAGCACTGCATGTTCTGGAGTGCTTTACCGTTCAGACGCCGGAACTGGGCGTGACGGAGCTGGCGGAGATGAACGGCATCACCAAGAGCAACGCCCACAATATCCTGTCCACGTTCCAGAAGAGCGGCTATGTGGAAAAGCTGCCCAACGGCAAGTACACGCTGGGACTCCAATTTTTGAAATTCGCGTATATCATCAACCAGCACCTGGGATATCCCAAGGCGGTCTATGACCTGCTGCTGGATACCGCCACCCGGGTGGGCGAGATCGTCTATTTCGGTCTGCCCTACGGCACGGAGATCCTTTACCTGTATGTGGCTCATCCCATCGACCGGATGCGGGAGCTGCCCTATCGGGATATGCTGGGCGAGCATACGCCGCTGTACTGCACGGGCATCGGAAAGGCAATTCTGGCCGCCATGCCGGAGAAGGAGTGGCCCCAGCGGATCCCGGCGGAACCCCACAGATACACCGCCTCCACCATCACCGACTACGGCGCCATCATGGACGAGCTGTGGCGGACGCGGCGCCGGGGTTATTCCATCGACAACTGTGAACGGGAGGAGAATGTCCGCTGCGTGGGCGTGCCGGTATACAGTTCCTCCGGAGCGCTGGTGGGCGGCATCAGCATCTCCGGCCCCAGCCAGTCCATGACGGACGCCAAGCTGCTGGAGTGTTCCAAGATCCTGACGGATACCGCCTTGCGGATGAAGGACCGCATCTATCGCTGAGTACCCAATACGCCGAATGGCGTGAATGATAAGGAGGAGAACCCTTATGCTGAAAAAACCAAAGATCCTGGTAGTGGGCAGCTTCATGATGGACCTGATCGCGTCCACGAAGCAGGCACCGAAATCGGGTGAGACCATCATCGGACTGAAGTTCCAGACCGCGCCGGGCGGCAAGGGCGCCAACCAGGCAGTGCAGTGCGCCCGTCTGGGCGCCCACGTCACCATGGTGGGCCAGGTAGGCGACGACGCCTTCGGCAAGATCATGACGGACACCGCCGCGGCCGCCGGTGTGGACGTGTCCCATGTGGCGGTGGACAAGAACGAGTCCTCCGGCGTGGGCCATATCCTGCTGGAGGTGACGGAGCACGGCGCCCGGAACCGGATCACCGTCTGCCCCGGCGCCAACTTCACCCTGACGGTGGAAGACGTGGCCTGGCTGAAGGAGGATATCAAAAACTACGACCTGCTGATGATGCAGTTCGAGCTGCCCATGGAGGTCATCGAGGCCGTGGCGGGCTGGGCCCACGAGGCGGGCGTGCCCGTCATGGTGAACCCCGCGCCCGCGGCGCCCATCTCCGCCAAGCTGCTGTCCTGCGCCACCTACCTCTCTCCCAACGAGCATGAGGCCGCCATCATCGCGGACCATCCCCTGCGGGCGGACGAGAGCGGCGTCAACATGGAGGACGTGCAGGCGGTGTCCGAGGCGTTCCAGGCCAGAGGCGTGGAGAACCTGATCATCACCCTGGGCGAGAACGGCTCCATCGTGGCGGGCAAGAACGGCATCCACCACACCGCCTGCGTGAAGATGCCCCATGTGGCGGATCCCACCGCCGCCGGCGACTCCTTCGTGGCGGCGTTCTGCACGGGCCTGTGCGCCGGACTGCCCCAGGGCGAAGCGCTGGCCTTCGCCAGCCACACGGCGGCCATCACGGTATCCCGGATGGGCGCCATGCCCAGCCTGCCCACGGTGAGCGAGGTGCAGGCGCTGCTGATGGAGCGGAGCTATCAGGGCTTCGATCCCAGGGAGCTGGACGCGCTGAAATAAGGATCGATCACAGAAAGGAACGATACATATGCTGAAAATGAGAGCAAGCAGGCCGTCACGGATTTTCTGTCCTGCGCCAAGAGCGAGTTCGCGGCCTTTGCCGACCAGCTGAGCGCGGACACCTATGAGAAGGCGGCGGAGATCATTCTGGAGTCCCAGAAGAACGGCGGGCACCTGCACGTCACCGGCATTGGCAAGTGCAGCCACGTGTCCACCTACGCCGCCTCCCTGTTCTCCTCCACCGGCAACCCTGCCTACTATCTCCACGGCACGGAGGCGGTCCACGGCTCCTGCGGCCAGCTGGCGGCAGGCGACGTGGTCATCGCCATCTCCAACTCCGGCGAGACCGGGGAGCTGAAGGCCACGGTGCTGGCGGTGAAGAACAACGGCTGCAAGGTCATCGGCGTGTCCGGCAATCCGGAGAGCTGGCTGGCTAAGAACACGGACGCGTTCCTGTTCGCGGGTGTGAAGGCGGAGGGCGGTCCGCTGAACCGTGCGCCCCGGAACTCCGTGCTGGCGGAGCTGCTGACGCTGCAGGCCCTGTCCGTGGCGCTCCAGGTGGAGAAGGACTGGGATCCTGTGAAGTACGTCCGCTGCCATCCCGGCGGAAAGCTGGGCCAGCTGCGGGAGAACGAGAAGTAAGGAGGGCTGGGGAATGCTGACGGGAAAGTGCATCCATCCGGAGCTGATGCGGGTGGTGCCCCTGCTGGGCCACGGCGACAAGGTCCTGATCGCCGACGGCAACTATCCGCTGGCGTCCAAGACGGGCGAGGCGGAGAAGGTGTGGCTGGGACTGCGTCCGGGCCTGTCCACGGTGACGGACGTGCTGGAGACGCTGCAGAGCGTCATCAACATTGAGAGCGCCCAGGTGATGGAGCCCGCGGACGGGAGCGAGCCGGAGATCTTCGGGGAGTTCCGGAAGATGCTGGGCGGCATGGAGTTGGGCAAGATGGGCCGGTTTGAGTTCTACGACGCCTGCGGGGAGAAGACCCTGCGGCTGGCCATCTCCACCGGCGAGCAGCGCACCTTCGCCAACATCCTCATCACGGTTGGCGTGGCGTAAGGACGAAACAGCCAAAATGAAGACCGGACCGGGCAATTCTGCCCGGTCCGCAGGCTGTCGAAAAAGTCGAGCATAGCTGGGCTTTTTCGCATTTATATGGTAAAATAAGCATGGGTGATGAAAGATGCTTGAACGAGGGAAGCTGGATCGTGGAATCG
>NZ_JBQHUP010000068.1:0-10541 GCF_052065175.1 Dysosmobacter sp. HCP28S3_G4
CTGCTGACACAGGCTTTTTGCAGGCATTCAATCCAACACGAGGGGGCTCCCGCCCCCTCGTACTCCCCCTGCAAAAAAGGACTCTTTTCCTTCAGACAGGGTTTTTCGACAGCCTTCACAATGCCTCGCTTTTCGGCCCGCTGCGCGGGCAGAAAAGCTGCCGCTGCGCGGCGCAAACGCCTGCTGACACAGGCTTTTTGCAGGCATTCGATCCAACACGAGGGGGCGGGAGCCCCCTCGTACTCCCCCTGCAAAAAAGAACTCTTTTCCTTCAAACAGGGGATTTTCGACAAGCTGGAGCCAGCGGCCTGGAAAGGCCGCTGGCTTCGCTATATAATAGGAGGGCATCTGCAAGCTCCAAAGATTTTTCAAAAAATTTTCTCAGCCCAAAACTTTTTCGCCGTCTCCTCCGTCTATTCATCAGAACGCAGAAAGAAAGGAACCGGAACCGTGGCCACGATCACAGAAAACGCATTGGAGACCTACCTGATCGAAAATCAGACCCATTTTTACCGCTTGGCCTACAGCACGCTCCGCTCCCGGGAGGATGCCCTGGACGCGGTGCAGTCGGCGGTGTGCGCGGCGCTGGAAAAGCGCCATACCCTGCGGGACCCCGACGCCCTGCGGACCTGGTTCTACCGCATTCTGATGAATGTCTGCAACGACCAGCTCCGGCAGCGAAAGCGGGTAATGCTCGTCCCGGATGAGATGCTGGACGCCGGTACCTACGACGATCCGGCACCGGACGACTCCCTGGACCAGCAGGTGAGCCAGCTGCCGCCGGAGATCCAGACGGTCATCCGCCTGCGGTTTTATGAGGAGCTGTCTTTGCAGGAGATTGCCAGTATCACCGGCTGGAACCTGAGTACAGTCAAGACGAGATTATACAATGGGCTGAAGAAATTACGGATCGCATTAGAAGGAGGAGCAACATGAACAGAATGGAAGACGCAAAGCGCGAATATGACAACATCCCCATCCCCGAGGAACTGGACAGCCGTGTCCGGGCGGGCATCGCCCAGGGCAAACGCCGCAGCCGCCGTCACGGCGCGGCACTCCGCACTGTGGGCACTGCGGCGGCCTGCTTCGTAGTGGTGTTCGCGGGACTGAACATCAGCCCCACGCTGGCCTCCGCCGCGGCGGACGTGCCGGTGGTGGGCGGTTTGTTCCAGGTGCTGACCATCCGCAATTACACCGACACGGACGCCGACCGCACCCTGACCGTGGAGCAGCCGGTACTGGAGGGCGGCGGAGACTTCACCGAGGCCATCAACCAGGAGATCCGGCAGCGGGTGGAGGAGAAGACCGCTGAGGGCGAGCAGCTGATCCAGGACTACAAGGACGCCTATTTCGCCACCGGCGGCACCCAGGAGGACTGGGACAAGCACGACAATCAGGTCACTGTCACCTATGAGGTGAAGTCCCAGACGGACACCACCGTGTCCTTCGTGGTGAACAGCAATGTGTCCATCGCCAACGCCTATCAGGAGAGCGTCTACTACAACCTGGACGTGGCCAACGAGAAGGAGCTGACTCTGGCGGATCTGCTGGGAGAGAACTGGGTGGACGTCTGCAACCGGTCCATCAAGGCCCAGATGGCCGCGGCGGAGGACCCCTCCGTCTACTTTGACGAGAGCATGGGCGGCTTCTCCACCGTGGATGAGACCACCAGCTTCTATATCAACGAAGCGGGCGATCCCGTGGTAGTGTTCCCGCCCTACACCGTGGCCATCGGTGCGCTGGGCACCGTGGAGTTTGAGATCGCGAAGTAAATCCAAACATGAACGAAACGCCGGCCCGACGACTGTCGGGCCGGCGTTTGCTTTGGCGCGGCGGGAGGCCACGGACGGGGAATCCGTCCTTGCCATTCCGGCGAAGTCCATGGTATAATCGACTGCAAGAGAACTTCACGGTCTGTCCGGCCTGCTTGCCGGAGGCAGCACACCATGAAAGAGGGAACGACGATGACGCTCAACAAGTACACAGGCAAACTGGTGACGCCCCAGGCCGCCGCGGAACAGGCTGTCCGCTCCGGCGACTGGGTGGAGTACGGCTTCGGCGGGGGCTTCCCGGAGCTGATGGACAAGGCGTTGGCCGCCCGCAAGGGGGAACTGAAGGACATCCGCATCCGGGGCGGACTGGTGATCCGTCCCCGCATTGAGGCGGTGGAGTGCGACCCGGAGCAGACCACCTTCCACTATTACAGCTGGCACATCGGCGACTACGAGCGTAAGCTCCAGAGCCGTGGGCTGGTGCAGTTCATGCCCGTGATGCTGCGGGCGCTGCCGTATCTCTACCGGGACCGCCACATCCGGACCGACGTGGCCTTCGTGCCCGTCTCCCAGCCGGATGAAAACGGCTACTGCGGCCTGGGCATCTCCAATTTCGCGTGGCGCACCATGTTTGAGAGCGCCCGCACCGTGGTGTTTGAGATCAATGAGCGCCTGCCGAAGCTGCAAGGCGTGGACGGCTCCCACCGTGTCCACCTGTCCGAGGCGGACTTCATTGTGGAGGGGGAGCATGAGCCGCTGCCCGTCCGGAGCTATCGGGACCCCTCTCCGGAGGACATCAGGATCGCACAGTACGTGGTCAATGAGATTCCGGACGGCGCTGTGCTGTCCCTGGGAGTGGGCGGCGTGCCATATACGGTGGCCCGGATGCTGGCGGAGTCCGACCGGAAGGATCTGGGCTGCCACACAGGCACCATCAGCGACGCGTTCCTGGAGCTCTATCGCGCCGGAAAACTGACCAACAGCCGCAAGGAGATCGATAACGGCTATTCTGCCTGGAATCTGGCCATGGGCTCCCAGGCACTGTATGACTGGCTGGACGAGGAGCCGGATCTGTTCCATCCCGCCGATCTGGACTACATCCATTCGCCGGAGCGCATCGGGCGGATGAAGAACGTCATCAGCATCAATGGCGGCGTGGAGCTGGATCTGATGGGTCAGGAGAACGCCGAGTCCGCCGGCACCCGCCAGCTCTCCGGCATCGGCGGCCAGATGGACTTTCTGGAGGGGGCCTTCCGCTCCCGGGGCGGCAAGGGCTTTATCTGCCTGAACTCCGTCCACAGGAAAAAGGACGGGACCCTGAAATCCAACATCGTGCCCTGTATCTCCGGCGGCAGCACCGTCTCTGCGCCCCGCACCATGATCCAGTACGTGGTGACGGAGTACGGCGTGGCCTGTCTCCCCGGCCTCTCTCTGCGGGAGCGGGCCGAGGCCATGGCCGCCATCGCCCATCCCGACTTCCGGGAGGAGCTGCTGCGGTATGCCCGGGAGAATTTCCCGGCGTAAACAGCCTGCCGGAAAACGACATCCATGATGAGACACCCCCGGTGCAGAAGCCTGCGGCTGCTGTGCCGGGGAAATATTTTGCCTGAGTGGGCGAAACGATCTGCCCCGGCGGGACGTGTTATCCACAGACAGTCCCCTCCCGGCAAGACAGGACGAGAAACGGAACGGCGGTCCGGCGTCGTCTCCCCTGTATCCGCAGGGTGAAATAATTGCAAACGGCTGTTGCATCAGCGGGAAAAATCATTTATAATAGACAATGGTTTGGAATTATGTCGACCGTGCCGCCGGGGTGTTTTTTCCGGCGGAACGGCCGCTGACTTTATGAAATACGCGAGGTATTCTGTATGATCCGGCTGAAAGACGTGGAGATGGAGTACGAAAACGGCACAGAGGCCATCCGTGGCATCTCCCTGGATATCGCGGACGGAGAGTTCGTCTTCCTGGTGGGCCCCTCCGGCTCCGGAAAGTCCACCCTCATCAAGCTCCTGACCGGAGAGGTGATCCCCTCCAGCGGGCGCATCATGGTCAACGGCTTTGCCGTCAGCACCATTTCCGGCCGTCAGCTGCCCATGATGCGGCGGACCCTGGGGGTGATCTTCCAGGACTTCCGCCTCATCGGCAAGAAGACGGTCTATGACAACCTGTCCTTCGTCATGCGGGCGGTGGGCGCCAGTTCCAAGGAGATCCAGAAGCGCATCCCCTATGTACTGGATCTGGTGGGCCTGAAGGACAAGAGCAGGGACTATCCGGACGAGCTGTCCGGCGGCGAGCAGCAGCGGGTGGCCATCGCCCGGGCACTGGTGAACAATCCCTCCACCATCATCGCAGACGAGCCCACCGGCAACCTGGACCCGGACCGCTCTCTGGAGTTGATGAGTTTGCTGGTGAGGATCAACCAGCTGGGCACCACCGTGGTGGTGGTGACCCATGAGAAGGATCTGGTGAACCGCTTCGGCAAGCGGGTGGTGACCCTGGAAAACGGCCAGATCATCAGCGACCAGGTCGGCGGCTATGTGGGAGGGAACATCCATGCGTGACCACAAATTCACTTATTTCCTCCACGAGGGCTTCAGCAACATGTTCAGCCACGGCTTCATGTCCTTCGCGGCCATCGGCATCACGGTGGCCTGCCTGCTGATCATGGGCACCTTCACCCTGGTGGCGGTGAACGCCGACGCCAATCTGAAGGACATGGAGAGCGAGAACGAGATCCTGGCCTTTGTGGACGACAGCTGCACGCCGGAGGAGACGCAGGCCATTCAGGAGGAGCTGCGGGCCATCGACAATGTCACCAGCGTGGAGTACATCAGCAGGGAAGACGCCGCGAAGTCCTTTGAGGAGCAGTATCCCGACGAGGAGATGTTCCAGGACCTGGACCCGGAGATCTTCCGGGACCGGTATGCCATCCACATCGCGGACCTGCGGCAGATCAGCGAGACCAAGACGGCCATCGAGGCGGTGCCGGGGGTGGCGGATACCCGGGCGGAGGAGCAGATCGCCGGCGGCTTCATCACCCTGCGGAACGTGGCCACCGTGGTGTGCGTGGCCCTGATCCTGATTTTGTTCATGGTGTCCATCTTCATCATCTCCAACACCATCAAGCTCACCACCTTTGACCGCCGGGAGGAGATCGCCATCATGCGGATGGTGGGCGCCACCAACGGCTTCATCCGCTGGCCCTTCGTCTACGAGGGCTTCATGATCGGTGTGCTGGGCGCGGCCATTGCCTTCTTCCTGCAATGGGCGCTGTATGAGGCGGTGTGCCAGGGCGTGGCCGCCAACGACTCCCTGCAGCTCATCCGGATGGTGGAGTTCTCCGAACTGTGGAAGCCTGTGGCGGCGGCCTTCGCCGGCGCGGGCGTCGTGGTGGGCGTGGGCGGAAGCCTGTCCGCCATCCGCAAGTTCCTGCAGGTCTGAGAACATCCGGGAGGACAGCAATGAATACATTGAAAAACAAGAGAGGGCCCCTGCGGCGCTTTTTCCAGGCGGCGCTGGCGCTGGTGTGCGTGTTCGCACTAACGGTTCCCGCTCCGGCGGTACCCGCTGCCCGGGCCGTTACCCAGGCGGACATCGACGCGCTGAAATCGGACGCCAGCTCCCTGGCCTCTAAGCGCAAGGATCTCCAGTCTAAGATCAGCGCCCTGAAAAGCGACAAGTCCAAGGCCCTGGAGCAGAAGAACCTGCTGGATGAGGAGATCAACAATCTGGAGCAGCAGATCTCCAACATCCAGTCCCAGATCGACAGCTACACCCAGCTCATCTCCCAGACGGAGACGGAACTGGCGGAGACCCAGGAGAAGGAAGAAGCCCAGTATGAGCTGTTCTGCAAGCGAGTCCGGGCCATGGAGGAGCGGGGCACCATCAGCTACTGGTCCGTCCTGTTCCGCTCCCAGGATTTCACGGATCTGCTGAGCCGCCTGGACTTCATCAACGAGATCATGGACTCCGACCAGCGGGTCATCGACCAGCTGAAGGCCCTCCAGGAGGAGATGGCGGCCAAGCAGCAGCAGTTGGAGGACCAGAAATCTGACGCTGAGACGGCCAAGGGCGAGCTGGTGTCCAAGAAGTCCGAGCTGAATACCCAGCGCACCGAGGCCAACAATCTGGTGAAGGAGATCGAGGCCAACCAGAAGGAGTATCAGTCCGCCATAGACGCCGTTGAGGCGGAGGAGGCGGCTGTCCAGAAGAAGATCGTGGAGCAGTCCAAAAAGCTGGCGGAGGAGCAGGCGGCCAAGGCGGCCCAGAGCGGCGGCAGCAATACCACCACCTCCGCAGCGCTGGGCGGCTACATCTGGCCGGTGCCCAGCCACAAGATCAACTCCCCCTTCGGCACCCGCCCTAGTGTGCTGGGCTCCACCAACCACAAGGGTATCGACATCGGCGGCGTGGGCTACACCACGCCGGTGAAGGCGGCCAAGGCGGGCACGGTCATCGTGTCCCAGAAGGGCAGTTCCTACGGCAACTACGTGGTGGTGTCCCACGGCAGCGGCAACACTACGCTCTACGCCCATCTCAGCAGCCGCAGCGTCAGCGTGGGGCAGTATGTGAACCAGGGCGACGTGCTGGGCATCACCGGCTCCACCGGCAACTCCACGGGACCCCACCTCCACTTCGAGATCACGGAGAACGGCGTCCGCATCAATCCGCTGAAATACCTGACGAACTACATCAAGAACTGGAGTTGAGCCCTGATTTTTCCACGGATTCCTCTCATAAACAACCCTCCCGCTCCATACCATGGAGCGGGAGGGCTTTGTCATGTTTGGATTGATTCAGTGGACAGATCAGAAACAGCGCCGCCGCGCCCCGCTCCGGGAGCGGACGGTGCTGCGCCTCCGGTTCTGGGAGGCGGACATCACGCGGCGGGACCGGACGCCATCGGCGTTGCTGCGGCGTCGGTGCGCCGCGGCGGCCCGGCAGCTTCAGCGGCTGGGTGTCACCCGGGCAGTATTTCCGGAGGGGTTTCCGCATCTGGAGGAATTTGAGCGGTACAACATCCGGCCGGCGGACCCGCTGCCCATGTATCGGGCACTGACGGGAGAGCTGGTACAGGCGGCGCTGGAGGCCCGGGGGCAGTCTGGCCGCAGCGCCGTGGTGGCGGTGTGCGCCGATCATCTGACGGCGGAGGTCCGTCAGGCGGTGACGGCTCTGTGTATCCGGAACCGGTACGTGCTGCTCTGCGCCCCGGACCGGAACGGCACCTTCTGCCGCCAGCTCCGGCGGGAGTACGGCGTCCCCCTGGCCCAGACCGGCGACATGGAGCAGCTCCGCCGTGCGGCGGTGGTGGTGCAGTTCTCGCCAAGGGCCGGGGCATTTCCGGAGCAGACGGTGCTGGAGCTGTATCCCGGCGGGACGCTGCCGGAGAACGCTCTGGGACTGGAGGCGGGGGAGGAACAGCTCCCCGATGGCTGCGACCGGCGTCAGCTGCTGGCCGCCCTGTGGACGGCAGGGGCCATCCGGCCGGGACAGGTGGCGGTTTTGCCGGTGAAGCCGCCGGAACAGGCGCCTGTCTGACCGCCCGGGGCCATCACAAAATGGGGACGCATAATTCACAGAGATGGCGGTCCACCAGCCGCTTCGCGTAGCGCTCCATGACAGGCCGCGAAAGGTCCGGAAGGAAGCCGTGCCGCTCCGGTTCAGTGAAGCATTCCGCCCATGCGCGGCGAATGGCCTCCGGGGTGTGTTCAATCAAAAACGTCAGATATCGCCCGCTGTCCAGCCGCCGGATATCCACTTTGCCGGAAAGGGGGGCCGCACTCCCGACACGGAGCAGGCAAACGTCATACCGGCAGTCCTGCGGCCTGGTGGTACGGGGGTCGTCCAGCGCAATTGCTGTGATGACGGCGTCATCGCTGTACAGCCCCTGTGCCTTGATCCAGCCTTTGAAATCTTCCATCAGCGCGGCGTTTTCGGGGCCATAGGGGCCGGTCCGCCGCATGTACCAGACGGTGGGACCATCCAAAAACTCTTCCTGCACACTGATATAAAAACCCATCTCTCCGCCTCCTCGTATTCATAATAGATGGCAAAAAAGAGTGTAAAGTCTTTTAAAATGATTTGCAACATGTATTTTAAAGACAGAAATGGATTCGCGGCTTGACTTTCCATATTGGAAACTCTATAATACGAAAGCATGGTATAATCAGAATTAGTATGTGTGTCTGCCAGGAGGCACCGCGCATCTACGAAAGGAATGAACCGATATGGCTATGGAAAAGGAATACAAGATGAGCCAGGCCCGCTACGACGAGCTGAACAAGGAACTGAACTATCTGAAGACCACTCGTTCCGACGAAGTGGCGGAGCAGATCAAGGTGGCCCGCGGCTTCGGCGACCTCAGCGAGAACAGCGAGTATGACGAGGCCAAGAACGAGCAGGGCAAGCTCTACTCCCGCATCGCAGAACTGGAGGTCATCCTGCAGCACGCCGTCATCGTGGATGAGGACAACGCGCCCTCCAACGTGGTGACCATCGGCTGCACCGTCACCGTGACCAGCACCCAGGACAGTAAGACCTCCTTTACCTTCAAGATCGTGGGTTCCCAGGAGTCGGACCCCATGCACAACATCATTTCCGAAGAATCTCCCTTCGGCAAGGCGCTGCTGGGCAAGAAGGAGGGCAACATCGCCGAGGTGGAGGCCCCCAACGGCACCAAAACGTACACTGTTACGAAGATCGAGCGGTAAGGAGCAGAGAGATGGCTGAACAGAAGAAGAACAATGAACAGCCCCAGCAGGACCTGAGCCAGCAGACCAAGGTCCGCCGGGAGAAGCTGGCGGCGCTCCAGGCCGCCGGTCAGGACCCCTTCCAGATCACCCGGTTCGACTGGGACCACACCTCCCAGCAGATCAAGGACGATTTTGACGCCCTGGAGGGCCAGCCGGTGAAGGTGGCTGGCCGTCTGATGAGCAAGCGGGGCATGGGCAAGGTCAGCTTCTGCGACCTCCAGGATCGGGACGGCCGCATCCAGCTCTATGCCCGCCGGGATGAGATGGATGAGGAGAACTACGACCAGTTCAAGAAGTACGACATCGGCGATATCGTGGGCGTGGACGGCGAGGTCTTCCGCACCCAGCGGGGCGAGATGAGCGTCCGGGCCAGAAAGATCACCCTGTTGAGCAAGTCCCTGCTGCCCCTGCCGGAGAAGTTCCACGGTCTTCAGGACAAGGAGCTGCGGTTCCGCCAGCGGTACGTGGACCTGATGGTAAACCCGGAGGTGAAGCGGAACTTTGTCATCCGCTCCCAGTTCATCAAGTTCATGCGGAACTATCTGGACAACATGGGCTATATCGAGGTGGAGACGCCGGTGCTGAACACCATCGCCGGCGGCGCCGCGGCACGGCCCTTCATCACCCATCACAACACCCTGGACATCGACATGTACATGCGCATCGCCACGGAGCTGCCGCTGAAGCGGCTCATCGTGGGCGGCATGGACCGGGTGTATGAGATCGGCCGCATCTTCCGCAACGAGGGCATGGACCCCAAGCACAATCCCGAATTCACCACCGTGGAGTTGTATCAGGCGTACACCGACTTCCACGGCATGATGGACATCGCCGAGGGCATTCTCTCCGGCGCCGCCAAGGAGATCCGGGGCACCTACCAGGTGGAGTGGCAGGGCGAGCAGATCGACCTGACCCCCGGCTGGCGCCGCCTGACCATGATCGATGCGGTGAAGGAGTACGTGGGCATCGACTTCGGCGCCATCTCCGATGACGCGGAGGCCGTGGCCGCCGCCAAGGCCAAGGGCGTGGAGCTGGCGGATGCCGCTGAGCCCACCTGGGGCAACGCCCTGTACGCCTGCTTTGACCAGCGGGTGGAGGAGCAGCTGGTGCAGCCCACCTTCATCACCATGTACCCGGTGGAGGTGTCTCCCCTGACCAAACGCTCCCCGGCGGATCCCCGGCTCACCGAGCGGTTCGAGCTGTTCGTCTGCCGCAGCGAGATGGCCAACGCATACTCCGAACTGAACGACCCCATTGACCAGCGCCAGCGCTTCGAGAAGCAGGTGGAGCAGCGTGAGCGGGGCGACGACGAGACGGAGATGATGGACGAGGACTTCCTCAACGCCCTGGAGTACGGCATGCCTCCCACGGGCGGCATGGGCATCGGCATCGACCGCAGCGTCATGCTGCTGACCGGCGCCGACACCATCCGGGAGGTCATTCTGTTCCCGACCATGAAGCCCCTGGACTAAAAAGAACTTGTATATCAAGTCTTTTAAGTGATTTCGAGCAGAATTTACGACCAACTTACGACAGATTTGAGAAGCACGTTCAGTAAATCGATATGATTTAAGCGGTGTACTTTGCCCCGAAAAGGGTAGTACACCGCTTTTTTATATGTTTCATATGCAATTTGCGATTGAATGTAATCTTCATGCCTTGAAGATTTTCTCAACTTGCGATATATTGTAGAGGAACTTTGTCCTTATTATAGAACGAATAGGGGATTTAATATGAGTAACTTTTTTGATAAGGTTGTTGAGGTCTTAAAACAAGACGAACGCTTTTTTACCGCAGAAGGAGAACTGCTGCGCAATGCTGTATACGAGGCTGCTATGCAGATGGACACGAAGCTGATAAAGGCACTCTATGCAGATGCCACGACCAGAGAACGGTTCTTTGTTGAGAGACCATCCCAAATTTTGTGTAAACCTCCGATGTGGTGTAGAATAGAAGCACCACATCGGAGGTATTACATATGGCCAGAAAGAATCGTACCCCAGAAGAAAATGCACGT
>NZ_JBQHUP010000069.1:0-10304 GCF_052065175.1 Dysosmobacter sp. HCP28S3_G4
GTTCTGGTGCTGAATCTCCGCAAGATTCAGTGCGCCATTTTGCAACTACTTGCGTTTTTGCCGGCACTTCTCTCGCCTAAATAAAAATGGGCCATTATTCAGTAGTCATTATACTAATGATACAGAAGGTATTTTGCGGCCGTAAAAAGTGAACTTTATCCCCGCAAAGGCCGCGCGGAGATACCCGCTGTCCCGCATACCGGGGCTCTACGGACAAAGAGGAGGAGACTGCCATGAAGCAAGAACAAGATATGCACTTCAAAGACCTGCGCAGCGGCCAGCTCACCAACGGTATTGAGCGGGCGGCACACCGTGCCCTGCTCTACAGCACCGGCCTGGACACTGAGGACCTGAAAAAGCCTATGGTGGCCGTCGTCAACTCTTTTACGGAGATGGTTCCCGGCCACATCCATCTGCGGGAGATCGCCGACTTCGTGAAGCTGGGCATCGCCGAGGCAGGCGGCGTCGCCCGGGAGTTCAGCACCATCGCCATCTGCGACGGCCTGTGCCAGGGACACAAGGGCATGAGTTATCCCCTGCCCAGCCGGGAGATCATCGCCGACTCCATTGAGTACATGGTCGAGGCCCATCAGTTTGACGCCATGGTCATGCTGCCCGGCTGCGACAAGATCGTCCCCGGCATGCTGATGGCCGCCATGCGGCTGAACATCCCTACCATCATGGTGCCCGGCGGCCCCATGCTGCCCGGCCGGTACAAGGATCTGGCCCCGCTGACCCTCACCGATATGCGGGAGCTGATCGGCCGCACCCAGACCGGCAAAATGACGCTGGACGACCTGATGGAGGCGGAGAAAAGCGCCCTACCCGGCTACGGCACCTGCTCCATGCTGGGCACCGCCAATACCATGGGCTGTCTGGCAGAGGTGATGGGCATGACCCTGCCCGGCTGCGGCCTGGCCCACGCCATCTCGGCCAAGAAACGGCGCATCGCCAAGCAGTCCGGCCGCCGCATCGTGGAGATGATTTCCGAGGATCTGACGCCTCGGAAGATCATGACCCGCGAGTGCCTGCGCAACGGCATCGCCGCCAGCATGGCCATGGGAGCGTCCACCAACAGCACCCTCCATCTGCCGGCCATCGCCCATGAGGCGGGCATCTCCATCACCCTGGACGATTTCGACGAGATCAGCCGGAAGGTGCCCTACATCTGCAACATCAAGCCCTCCGGCAAGCATCCCCTCTGCGATCTGGACGAGGCGGGAGGTATCCCCGCTGTTCTGAAGGCCATCGAGTCCAAGCTGGACACCACTCAGCTCACCGTCACCGGCAAGACCCTGGGGGAGAACCTGAAGGACGTGGAGCTGGTGGAAAACGACGTCATCTTCCCCCTGTCCGCGCCCAAAAATCCGGAGGGCGGCCTGGCCATTCTCCACGGCAATCTGGCCCCCAAGGGCGCCGTGGTGAAAAAGAGCGGCGTCAAGCCCAGCATGTACTACTTTGAGGGCCGGGCCCGGGTGTTCCATTCCATGGAAGAGGCCAGCGCCGCTGTCTCCGGCGACCAGATCAAGAAAGGCGACATTCTGGTCATCACCTACGAGGGCCCCAAGGGCGGTCCCGGTATGCGGGAGATGCACATGACCACCAGCCTCATCGTGGGGCGGGGCATGGACGAGATGTGCGCCCTGGTCACCGACGGACGGTTCTCCGGCTCCACCCGGGGACCCTGCATCGGCCACGTCTCCCCGGAGGCGGCCGCCGGCGGTCCCATTGCCGCCGTGGAGGAGGGGGACAAAATCATCATCGACATCCCCAACCGCACGCTGACCCTCTGCGTGCCGGACGAGGAGATCCAGCGCCGTCTGGCCAACGTGAAGCACATCCGCAAGGACCGTACCCCCGCGCTGAATCGCTATGCCGCGCTGGTCACTTCTGCCGACCAGGGGGCGGTTTTGAAGACCCCGGAGGAATCTTAAGGCAACACCGCACAAATGCATCGGCAGCGCTTTGCGGAAATTTTGCGCCATCCATGCGTTGCAATTTTTTGAAATACGCCCAGTATTCCTGCAAAATTGCGCCTTTGTCTGACGCAAAATTTGCTCGCAAACCGCTCTTGCTGCATGATGCGGTACTGCCTTCATTAACGGGAGGAGGTGGATGCAAGCCGCATCGGCCTGATTGGATGGGGCATGGCCGCCGCGCTGGTGATGGCTGCCGCCAAGGAACCTGATGTCCGGGCAGTGGCCGGCCTCAACGGCTTCTGCAACTGCCGCAAGTGGATCCAGAGTATTTACAGCTACGCTGGCTACATGGCGTTGGAGAAAACCATCGCCGAGGAGCGGACCCGTTTTGTTACCGAGGGAACTCGCTGCTTTGAAGATCCCTTCATCTACTATCCTCTGGACCCGGTCACCGGCACGGTGGTCAAGGATCATCTCTGCGCGGTCAAAGGATGCGGCCCGGAGATCCCCCTGGAATTTGGCCAGAGCCTGCTGGACTTCAACGCTGAGGACTGCGTGGACAAGCTGGACGTGCCGGTGTTCATCGGCCGCGGAAAAGACAACCTGTTCCATCCGCTCTCCTGCTCCGTGGACATCTATCAGCTGCTGAGCTGCAAAAAGGAGCTGTATGTCATCGACGGCAAGCACAACGACTTCATGCTCGACGATCATCCGGTGTTCCACTAACTGGTGGACCGGCTGGACGCCTTCTTCTCCGATGCACTGAAGGCCGAATAAACCCAACACACAATGAACGCCCCTGTCCGCGGACAGGGGCGCTTTTATATGTGAACGCTTCCGCTCTTCTCTCATAGGACCAGATCGTTTTCGCTCAGCACCCACTCAATATTCCGGGTGGATTCGGAAACGGTGCGGCGACCCGGGAATAAATCCCCGGGCAAGTGTGACTCTTTGCTAAAGAGGTGGATGCTTGAGACGAGCATCGACCTCTGCTTCTTTGGAAAAATGAATCCCTAACTCTGCTGGAGACAAAAAAGTTACACCTTTTACAGAAAATGTCGAAAATTTTAATTTTGATCCGCCGGCAAATGTCCTGGCTGCGGAAAGATCCACAGGGGATTCGGATCAAATATAAGTAATGCGTACTGAACAAAGCCGCAAGCCTTGAAAGCCATAGCTTTCAAGGCCAAATGGCTTTGTTCAAGTGCAAGGATTTCGGGTAAAACCGCCCGAAATCCTTGCGCCTTCCGCTGGAACGCTCCAGCGTTCCAGCGGAAATACGCATTGTAACAATGCCTGAATTTCATCAAAAGGGAAAAAAGTTGTCCTTTTGATGAAATTCTGCGGCAACAGCCGCAGGAATAAACCGCAAAGCGGTTTATTCAGTAGACATTAAGTAATAAATATGCGGAAAGAGCATCCGGAGGCGTAATGGATCTGCTGCAGCAGAAGCATGTGTGCTGTGCGGATCTGGACGGCGAAATTGAACAATACGCATCCAAATTATTGCATTTGCTGCAGATGAGTATCTGCTATTTTGTATGATATATCCAGAGAAGGAACTGTTACAGAATGAATGATGCCTGAAAAGAACCTGTATGTTATAATTGAACACAGTCGAGGAGAAAAGGTCGAAAAGTTTACTCTGCACAGCGCTTCAAAACCACAGCAAGCACCAATAAAAAGGAGAAGAAGGTGTTCACCGCCATCGGCATTATGCGTCTGTTCGATCAGGGACTCATCGATCTGGACGAGGACGCCGGCAAGTATCTGGCATTCCCCCTGCGAAATCCCCACTATCCCGACGCCATCATCACGCCCCGGATGCTGCTTTCTCATATCTCGTCTATCCGCGATGGCTCTGCCTATTCGATCCCCAGCAAGACGCATATCAAGGAGTGCTTTTTGCCCGGAGGCAGCTTTTACTGCGGCGGCGAGCATTTCGCGGCGCCTGACGGCGTACATGATATGGGCCCCGGCGGCTTCTATCTCTACTCCAATCTGAATTTCGGCATCCTCGGAACGATCATCGAACTGCTGTCCGGCCAGCGATTTGACCATTACATGAGAGAGCAAGTCCTCAAGCCGATGGGGATCGGCGCCAGTTTCAATCTTGGAGATTTCGATGAGAGCGGGATCCTGGATGTCTCCGCCATTTTCAAGCGCTTTGGAGACGGTGTATGGGATGTCAGCAAGCCTTGGTGCGCTCAAATGGACGACTATCAGGGTGTGGTACAGCCGAAAAATATCATCTCCATCAATAACCCGGATCTGGGAACAGCCAATTATGAGGAGGACGTCACTGATTATCAAGTCGGCACCAATGGGACCATCTTTTCTCCCCAGGGCGGGCTGCGCATTTCAGCACATGAGCTGGCGCTGGCCGCTGTCATGTTCCTCAACGGCGGCGTTGCGGAAAACGGGAACCGGATCCTGTCGGAAGAGGCTGTCAGACAGATGACGGCTCCGGTGTGGTGGTACGCCCCCGGAAAAAACAACAAGGACATGGATGACAGTGCCCACGCCTACGGAACGGGCCTGAACATCATCTCGACGGAGATCGGCGAAGACCATGTGATCGCGGAGGCGGACGATATCACGATCTACGGTCATACCGGCAGCGCATACGGATTGATCTCCGCATGCTATTTTGATCCGGTGACGCGGAGCGGCTTCGCATATGCATTCAATGGCACCGGGGCGGACCATGATCTCCACAAAGGGAATTACTGCCAGAGGACTATCTGGCATGAGCGCATGATGACCGCAATTTATAGGAATTTCCTCCGCGCCTGACAGAGAGGGATCTCCTGCTGCCCGCGGCGCACCAGTGAACAGCATAAAAACATGTTTTCCCAGCAGCTGGATCTGATGCCGGGAAAACATGTTTATTCAAGAAAAATATAGGAGTTCAAAGGCGGCTTCCCAAACGTATCCTGCAATAGTGGCACGTCAGGCAGATAATAAATGCGTAGCTGTAATATCCCATCAGAGGGTACAGGACGGAGATCAGATTTCCAAAGCCGAACAGGCTGGCCGGAAAGCCGAAGCGGATCAGAGCGGCAATGCCGATCCCCACTGTGAGGACCACCATCAGCGGAACGACTTTGGAAAAGAATCCCATGGCACCGCTGAGCCCCTTCATGGCGATCAGGGTCATAAAGGCGCACATAAACAGACTGCAAGCAGCTAAAAAGAAGTAAGCATATGCTTTTCCTGTTTTATAAGATGCGAAAGGAACAGGAGGCAGCCCGACCGTGTCTGTCAATAGCCGGAGAAAATACGCGCGTAGACGCTGAGAAGAAAGAGATCACTGCTGGATTTCAGGGACATCCCGGTCAGTTCTTCAATTTTGGAGAGGCGGTACAGCAGAGATTGACGATGAATATATAGTTTTTTGGCCGTTTTGCTGACATTAAAATTATTGTCGATGTACGTGACCAGCGTTTCAAAGAGTTGGATGTTGGAGGAGTCTCCATAGGAGGAAAGCTGTCCCATCAGGTCAAAGGCCTCGCTTTTCAGCGTGGCATCCTCGCTGAGGAGGGAGATGATGCGCGCCTGTCGGGTGTCCTCGTATGTATAGATCCGCTGACCGGTCTTGGAGTGTACCGCATAGTGCAGCGCCAGAGAGGCATGGTTGTACAGCTCTGAAAAATTGCCGGAGGACAGGCCGGATTCACTGATTCCCCAACAGAGATGGAGGTCTGTGAGATCGCTGAAGAAGTACTGCTCCGCTTTCTCAATGAACCGGCGGATGTGACTGTCGCCCTTGTCGGGATTTTCCAGGTAGAAGATATAATTGGGAAAATGAGAGTAGAACATGATAGACAGGTGGAGCTGGCTCTTCAGCTCCGATATGATCTTTGTCTCATGCAGGTTGAGACGGATCACATCACGCTGCCAGACAGAGAGGTCCGGTTGAGATCCTGGACCAGAGACGGCTTTGCAGAGAAGGCAGGTGTACGGCCTCTGGAGGTCAAATTTGAACAGGCTCCCATTGTAGATCATCTCATCATAAGAGACGTAGTTTTGAGTGGCCAGATCCCACACAAAGTCGTTCTTCAGGGATGCTTTGGTGAGATTCACGACACTCTGCCGGTGAAACCAGAGGGAGAGAGGAAAGCAGAGCGTCTGTGACAGCTCCGGCAAAAGCGCCTCCGGGATGGATCCCGCGTCCTGACAACGGAAGCAGCCCATGGTCACATCGTTCAAAGAGATATCCAGAGAGAACTCGTTTTCCTGGGGCTGCGTATAGTCGGCGCTTTTAGCGAGGACAGTCCCATCCGGCAGGGTGATGCAGCAGGGTACTTCCAGCATCCGGGAGACCAGGTCAACAGCATCCTGAAGGGTCTTGGCGTCAAAATAGAGCCTGAGCAGGGAAGACTGCAGATCAGTGGTGAACCTTGTCCGGGCCGATTGGATGCAGTTGAGGACCTCCTGCTGGATATCTGCGAAGCGGTAGTCCCAGGGCAGCTCAAAAACCGGCAGCCCCAGAGCGTCAGCGCATGCTACGCTCTCGGCACTCAAATGGTAATCCGTATCCTTGAATTTTACAAAGACCGCTGCGGCTCCGGCGGCGGAGGCCTCTTTGAAAAACTGACGGTGCAGTGGTTCTTCCTCTGCCTCGCCCATGGCGGCGGAGAGGATCAGGCTGCCCGCGGGGACAAAATCCTGGATGGGCAGTTCGCGGATGTTCTGCGTGCTGACAGACAGGATCACCAGCGTGCTAAAATCCTGAGGCGCGGTGAGCAGACGGACTTTCTGAGGAGATTTTTTCGTTAGAAAGTCCTGCAGGTAAAAGAACATAAAATGCCTCCTCTGCGTTTCAGACAGAATGTTTGTATCACTTTTCTACAGACACCGGCAGCACCCAAATAGCTGTAGGGCTGCCGGGAAAACAGTATTATCAAAAAGGAGAAGAGGACTATGAACAAGCAGGAACCCTCCCTGTTCTATGCGCAGCCCAACGGCTACGACCGGCTCTCGGAGCGGGAAGAAGCCGATATGAACGCATACTGCCGGCGGTATAAGGACTTCCTGGATCACAGCAAGACAGAGCGCCTGTGTCTGGCATACAGCCTCCAACTCGCCGAAGAAAACGGATTTGTGCCCTACACGGAGGGACAGGCGCTGCACCCCGGAGACCGGGTCGGCTTCGTCAGCAGGGACCGGAATCTGTTTCTGGCGGTGATCGGCAGAGAGACCCTGGATCACGGCGCCAATATCAGCGTCGCCCACATGGACGCCCCGCATCTGGACGTGAAGCCCAGACCTCTCTACGAAGAGAGCGGCATGGCCTATCTCAAGACGTATCTCTACGGCTGGCTGCGGAAGCACCACTATCTGGCCCAGCCGCTGGCGCTGCACGGCGTCGTCATTCTGGCGGACGGCCGGAAGGCGGCGGTGGACATCGGCGAGGAGCCGGACGACCCCGTGTTCCTGATCAACGATCTGCTGCCCCACCTGGGGAAGGCCCAGAACGCCAGACCGCTGAAGGACGTGGTCCCCAACGACGCCATGAATGTTCTGGTGGGCTCCCGTCCGGTGCCCGGCGGGGAGGAGGGCAGCCGCTTCCGGCAGTACATCCTCACTCTGCTCCACCAGCGCTACGGCATCACGGAGGAGGACTTTGTCTCCGCGGAGCTGGAGTTCGTGCCCGCCGGTAAGGCCCGGGACGCAGGACTGGACCGCAGCCTCATTGCCTCCTATGGACAGGACGACCGGGTCTGCGGCTTCGCGCAGCTGTCGGCGTTAATGGAGATCAAAGTGCCGGAGAAGACTGCTGTCTGCGTGATGATCGACAAGGAGGAGATCAACTCCGACGGCGTGACCAGCATGAAGTCCCGGGCCTTCGACCGCGTGATGAAAAAGCTGTGCGGCGCCCAGGGCGTGGATCTGGACGACTGCTACGCAAACTCCTTCTGCATCAGCGCGGACGTGACCTCCGCCTATGACCCCAACTTTGCCGAGGTGTACGAAAAGAAGAATGCGGCGTTCCTGAACCACGGCATCGCCGTCTGCAAGTACACCGGCCACGACGGAGACAAGTCCGACGCCTCGGACGCCAGCGCGGAGGTCATGGGGAAATTCCGGAAAGTGTGCAGCGCGGCGGGCGTGCTCTGGCAGACGGCGGAGATGGGAGAGCCGGAGGCCGGCGGCGGCGGGACCATCGCCAAATACATGGCCAACCGGAACATCGACACCCTGGATGCGGGCGTCCCCGTCCTCAGCATGCACGCCCCCTATGAGACTGTGGCGAAGATCGACTGCTACATGACCTACCGGGCCATCCGGGCGGTGTTTGAGAGCGGCGAGTGATCAGCTGAAATGCTGGGGACAGTGCGGATCGATTTTATTCCACCGGACAAAGAGAATGCCATTTGGAAATGCGGAAAATCATACTATATTGCATTATCTACATCTTGCTGTTGCTTGTCAAGGCAATGTCATTAAGTTATCATCGACTGAACAAGCGAAGGCAGAGTGCGGGTTCAGCATGATAAAGCACAAATACGGTATGGGATTGGTCACCGCAAAATTCCGCGCGCCCTTTTGCGGCCGTTCATGTATCTGCTGGCATTTTCCAACGCTGGGAAAATGGCCGGTTGTCCAGTGAATACGAATGAACAGGCAAATGTCAAAATGACAATTTGCTGCTGGTCTATATAGTATCCCCGGAGATTCTTGCATCAGGAGGCCGATTATGCTGGATTTACTGATCATAGGAGGAAGCTGCCCCGATTATCAGTTGGGGAAAATGGTAAAGAGGAACATTGGCATCCGGGACGGCAGGATTGTCTGCCTGTCTGCGCCGGAGGCGCCCCTGCCGGAGGCGCCCCTGCCGGAGGCGGCGGAGACCATTGACGCCGCCGGAAAGGTGGTGTCGCCGGGCTTCATCGATATCCATATGCATGAGGAGAATTTCGCGGATGAGGGGCCGGACTATGTGATCGCTCAGCGGATGCTGGAGATGGGCGTGACCACCGCCGTGGGCGGCAACTGCGGTACGCAGTACCAGCCCCTGTCGGAATTCAAAAGTGTGCTGCGGGAGAACGGCGGCAGTCCGGTGAATTACATTATGCTGACGGGCTATAACTGGCACCGGCTCAAGTTGGGCCTGGGCCATTACGACCACGCCTCCCAGGCCCAAATGGACATCCTACGGCAGGAACTCCGGCGGGAACTGGCGGAAGGAGCCTGGGGCATTTCCTTTGGACTGGAATACGACCCGGGCATCACATATGAGGAGATGCGCTATGCCGTGGGCGCGTCCGGCGACCCGGGCCATCTGGCTGCGGCCCATTTCCGGACGGACTGCATGGAAAATCTGGACTCTATCCGGGAGATGATCCGGCTGTCCCGGGAGATCCCGCAGAAGTTCCAGATCTCCCATCTCAGCAGTTGCTCCGCCATCGGGCGGATGCGGGAGTCCCTGGAGTGTATCAACAAGGCGATGGAGACCGATCCGAAGCTGAACTACGACACTTACCCCTACAATGCGTTCTGCACGGAGATCGGCTCCGCGGTATTCGACGAGGACATCCTCAAGGCCATGGGCAAGGGATACGACAGCATTTTCCTAACCGGCGAGCCGTATCGAAATGTGTACTGCACGGAAGAGATATTCCGGAAGGCCCGGGCGGAGTATCCGAAGATGCTGGCTGTGGGCATCGTGATGAACGAGGACGAGATCCAGGCGGCCATCGCCAACCCCAATGGCATGGTGGCCAGCGACGCCATCCTCAGCCATGGGGGAGGGCATCCCAGGGCGGCGGGCACGTTCCCTCGTGTGCTGGGCAAATATGTGCGGGAGGAGAAGTTCCTGCCCATGGCGGACGCGCTCCGCAAGATGACCCTGGAACCGGCGAAGCGGCTGGGACTGGCGTCTAAGGGCCGTCTGGAGACAGGCGCTGACGCGGATATCACGATCTTTGATCCGGAGACCATCATTGATAAGGCGGATTGGGCCCATCTGGAGCCGCCGGAGGGCATCGAATACGTACTGATCGGCGGGAAAAAGGCCATTGAATGCGGAAAGCGTGTCAATGACCGCCTGGGCCGGTTTTTGTCCTATCCGGGTTAAGCTGCTTTGGGTGGAAACGATTTAAGGCAACACCGCACAAATAGCGTATAGGGAGAGCCATAGTAAGCTCGTCTGTAGGGCAGCCAGTATTATCCCCTCGGTTCGCCTGGCAGGGCGCACCAACTCAGGCTGCCAGGCAGGGCCTGTCAGCCAAGATCAGGTTCGCCAAAGCGAACAGCATATTCAATTTAGCGGTCTGCTTCCGCAGGCCCCGGTACCGTGTCTTTCGGTATCGGAACCGACCCTTGACGACCGCAAATACGTGTTCCACTTTAGCGCGAATGGATGACTTTTCGTGCTCT
>NZ_JBQHUP010000070.1:0-9330 GCF_052065175.1 Dysosmobacter sp. HCP28S3_G4
ATGATTTTCTAGTATCAGGCCCTGCGAGACGCGCCCGCCCCCCCCCCCCCCCCCCCCCCCCCCCCCCCCCCCCCCCCCCCCCCCCCCCCCCCCCCCCCCCCCCCCCCCCCCCCCCCCCCCCCCCCCCGGAAGATCATTCCGTATCCAGGAGCTTTCCGTTTTTGCGATAGACCACATGGACGCTCTCCGTGTTGGTGAGGTAGACCATAGTGGCGTAGCACAGGTCAAACTCCAGCACGTCGCCAATGTGGATCTGTTCCTTCACGTCCTCCACGTCCAGGATGGTGTGGTCGGAGGAGGCACCCAGCACCTCCACACCCTCCATCCGGGGCTCCAGGTCAAAGGGATCGCCGTAGTCCACCCGGCCGAGACCCAGCAGCGCCCGGCGGCGGATGCCGCGGTCCGTGAAGCTGGGAACGTTGCCGAAGGCGTCCTGAGACAGCTCACCCACCGGATAGGTGGGCTTGTCCCGGCACTCCACCACCTCCGCCCGGAGCGTGAATACGTCCCGGTGCATGAAGTCCATGTCGCAGTCCACGATGTGGCCCAGCACCAGGCACTCGCCCAGGCGGAGCAGATTGATGCGCTCCGGCATAGTGCCCTCCAGCACCATGTGGATGGAGGTGGACGCGCCGCCGGAGATCCACTCCAGCTTCCGGCCAATGGCGGCCTCCACCGCCTCGGCGGCGGCGATCAGCTCATGCATCTTCTCTGGTGTGGCCTTGACGGAGCCGTAACAGCCCAGGTTGGTACCCACGCCCGCCAGCTCCAGGTGGGGGAGCTGGGTCTCGATCTCCACTGCAGCGGAGATCAACTCCTCCCGGGACCAGAAGCCCTCACGCAGGTCGCCCAGGTCCACCATCAGGATGACCTTGTGGCGCTTGCCCTGCCGTCCGGCCTCGTCGTTGAGAGCACGGATGACCTGGATGTCGCTCTGGAGACTCAGCTCCGCCAGGGAGACGGCGTCCTCCAGTTCGGAGAGCATGGGGATGCGGATCAGCATCAGCGGCGTCTTTACGCCGTATTCCCGGATGCGGCGGAGCTGTTCCACCCGGGAGGAGGCAATGTACTGGAGACCGGCCTCGTCAAAGACCCGGACCATCTCCGGCAGGGCGGTGAAGCCCTTCACCACGCCGGCAATGCCCACAGAAGAAGCCTGGCAGCGCTGAGACAGCGCTGCCAGATTCTCCTGTAACCGGTCGAGATCGATCTCCAGCTGGGGATAGCGATTTCGATGATCACTCATATGCTTAATTCCTTACTTCGCAACAGCCTGCTTCTTGTAGGGCTTGTTGTCCAGATCCTTCAGGGTGATGCCCAGGAAGGCGAACAGGATGGTGGCCAGAGGCATCAGCCAGTTAAAGAACGCGAAGGGACCGTACTGCGCAACGCCCACGCCCAGAGTGTCGGAAATGAACACGCCGCAGGTGTTCCAGGGGATCAGGGCGGAGGTCACGGTGCCGGAGCCCTCAAGGGAAGCGGACAGGACGGAGGGATGCAGGCCCATCTTCTTGTACTCCTCGGCGTACATACGGCCGGGAACCACGATGGAGATGTACTGCTCAGGCATAGTGGCGTTGGAGACCACGCAGGTGACCTCGGTGAGGGTGACCAGACCGGCGGGACCCTTGGCCAGGCTCTTGAGCTTGTTGACGATGACTTCCAGCTGGTGAGTGTACTCCATGATACCGCCGAACATCATGGCGATGATGGTCATGGACACGGAGAACATCATGCCCAGGATACCGCCGCTCTCCAGCAGACGGGTCATGGTGTAGCAGGTTTCCTCGGACAGGGTGGCGGCCAGCATGGCGGCCACGTCCTCGCTGAAGTAGTAGCCGTTGATGCCGTAATCAAAGATGGTGCCCAAGTTGCAGTCGGGCTGGAAGATCATGCCCAGCACAGCGCCGGAGACGATGCCCAGGGTGATGCCGGGGATGGCGGGCACCTTCATGGCCACGGCCACGATAACGATCAGCGGCGGCAGCAGCAGGATGGGGCTGATGTTGAACACACCGCCCTCAGCGGCGTTCAGCGCGTTGGCGAACTCGGTGACGCGGCTCAGGTCAGCGTCGCCGCCGTGATACTGGGTGACGCCCAGGATGCCGAAGATGATGAGGGTGATGGCGTAAACCGTGGCGGTGGGGATCAGCATGGCCTTCACGTGGGTCATGACGTCGGTACCGGCCATGGCGGGCGCCAGGTTGGTGGTATCAGACAGGGGGGACATCTTATCGCCGAAGTAGGCGCCGGAGATGATGGCGCCGGCGGTCATGGCGGGGCTCATGCCCAGGCCGAAGCCGATGCCCATCAGAGCCACGCCCATGGTGCCCATGGTGCCCCAGGAGGTACCGGTAGCCAGGGAGGTGATGGAGCAGATCAGCACGGTGGCGATGAAGAAGATGGCGGGATGCAGGACCTTCAGGCCGTAGTAGATCATGGAGGGCACAACGCCGGCGTTGATCCACACGCCGATCAGGATACCGACGATGATCAGGATGCAGCAGGACTGCAGGGCCTTGTAGATACCGTCCATCATGGACTTCTCGATGTCCGCCCACTTATAGCCGAGGTGCATGGCCATCAGGGCGGCGGCGCAGACGCCCACGAACATGGGCACATGGGGATCAACGCCATAAATGATGATGCCGACCGCCAGAGCGGCGACCAGAATAAGCAAGGTCACGAGGGCCTCCCAGAGTTTTGGCATACGCGGTTCTTTCGTCTTACTTTCCTTACTCACGATGTTACCAACCTTTCTTCAAATGCATTGACATTTGTCCAGCCTGTTGGCCGGAAAAACGCATTTCGTGGAACGGATTCTTGTGGTAATTCTTGACTTCTGAGGATTTCAGGTATTCGCTTTTGCGCTGGGGATATGGGGGGCCGACAACAACTCCTTCCTCTCATAGCTCTCATCATTTACATGTCCGGACAGGGATACGTACCTGTTCCGGGATGGGGACAGTGGGAATTCCCACTGTCCCCATTATAAACCGTATCAGCTGTTATTGCAAGACATAATCATCACGCCGTCAAATTCTCTGGAAACAGACTGGAAAAACTCAGCCTGCCTCTACAGCGCTCGCATAGAGCTGGCGGGATCCCTGCAAAAATGAGCTCTTCCGGCGGGAAATCAGCAATAGCCCAGCTCGGCCATGGACTCGTCGATGGCCTTGCAGACGATGTCGATCTCTTCCTTGCCGACGATCAGAGGCGGCACGAAGCGCAGGACGTTGCCAGCGGTGTTGTTGATCAGGACCTTCTTCTCATAGCACTTGTCAACGATGGGAGCGCCGGTCTCCAGCTTCAGCTCCATGCCGTCGATTAGGCCCAGGCCGCGGACTTCCTTAACGGTGTTGGGATACTTCTCAGCGATCTTGCGCAGCTCCTGACGGAAGTACTCGCCCATCTCTCTGCAGTGATCGATGACGCCGCCGTTGATCATGGTGTCCAGAGTGGTGGCAGCCAGAGCGCAGGCCAGAGGACCACCGGCGAAGGTGGAACCGTGGGTGCCGGGAGTCAGGGTCTTGGCAGCGTCGCCGCGGGCGCAGACAGCGCCGATGGGCACGCCGGAGCCCAGAGCCTTGGCCATGGAGCAGGTATCGGGCTCCACGCCGTAGTTCTGATGGGCGAACAGCTTGCCGGTACGGCCGGAACCGACCTGCACCTCATCGAACATCAGCAGGATGCCACGCTCGTCGCAGATGTCGCGCAGGCCCTGCAGGAACTCCTGGGTGGCGGGACGGACGCCGCCCTCGCCCTGAACAGGCTCGGTGAGGATGGCGCAGACGTCATCGGTCAGCTGCTCCTTGACGGAGTCCAGGTTGTTGAACTCGGCATACTTGAAGCCCTCGGGCAGCGGGGAGAAGTAACGGGGATCATGGACGGGGGTCTGGCCGGTGGCGGTGGCGGTGGCCAGAGTACGGCCATGGAAGCTCTTGATCATGCTGATGACGGTGTGGCGCTCGGGATGGCCATGGTCAACGGCATACTTACGGGCCAGCTTGATCTGACCTTCGTTGGCCTCAGCGCCGGAGTTGGCGAACATGACCTTCTCGAAGCAGCTGTTCTCCACGATGAGCTTGGCAGTCTGGATGGCCGGCTCATTGTAGTAGTAGTTGGAGCAGTGCAGCATGGTCTTGGCGCGCTCCTGCAGAGCGGCCACGATGGCGGGATGGCAGTGGCCCAGGCCGTTGACGGCGATGCCGCCCACGAAGTCCAGGTACTTGTTGCCGTCCAGGTCCCAAACCCAGGCGCCCTCGCCGTGATCCATCACGATGGGCACTCTGACGTGGTTGCCGTACAGATACTTGTCGGCCTCGGCGATGGCCTCGGCGTTGCTGGTGAATCTCTTGATCATGGGAATTTCCTCCTTCATTTGATTGATCGGTTCTGATCTATTCTCCCGCTCCGGGCTGCGCGGCCAGCCCAGAGCGTATGCAGGAGCTTACTGTTTCCACTTGATGCCCACGCTGGGCAGGTCCTTGCCCACCGTAGTGCCGATGCCCTCGTTGGTGAAGGCCTCGTACAGGATGCTGTGGGGCTTGCGTCCGTCGATGATGTGGACGTTGGTGACGCCCTCCTCAATGGCCTGAACGCAGCAATCCACCTTGGGAATCATGCCGCCGGCGATGGTGCCCTGGTCCTTCAGACCCTGGACGTCGGCGATATTCAGGTAGCTGATGACGTCCCGGAGCTTGATGTCGTTGCACAGACCCTCAATGTCGGTCAGCAGCATCAGCTTCTCGGCACCCAGAGCGCTGGCCAGCTTGCCGGCGGCGGTGTCGCCGTTGATGTTGAAGCTGTTGCCGTTGCCGTCGGTGCCCACAGGAGCCACAACGGGGATGTAACCGGCGTCCAGCATGGCCTTCACGGGCGCGGCGTTCACCTCGGTGACGTCGCCCACATAGCCCAGCTCCTCGCTGCGCTGCACGCACTTGTAGATGTTGGCGCTGATGCCGGACAGGCCCACGGCCTCGCCGCCGGCCGCGTTGATGCGGCCCACCAGCTCACTGTTCACCTGGCCGATGAGCACCATCTCCACCACCCGGATGATATCCTCGGAGGTGTAGCGCAGGCCGTTGATGAACTGCACGGGAATGTCCAGCTTCTCCAGCATCTTGTTGATGCCGGGGCCGCCGCCGTGGCTCAGCACGGGCTTCATGCCCAGCAGCTTCAGCATGACAACGTCCTGAATGACAGCTGCCTTCAGTTCTTCGTTGATCATGGCGTTGCCGCCGTACTTGATCACGATGATCTTCCCGGCGTATTTTTTCAGATAGGGCATAGCCTCCATCAGCGTGGAGACCTTGGCCTCAATGTTTTCCAACGGGGGTCCCTCCTCTGTTGTCAGACTGTGGCGCGGGATCAGGAACGATAGTCGCCGTTGATGTGGACGTACTCGTAGGTCAGGTCGCAGCCATAGGCGATGGCGGTGCCGTCGCCGCTGTGGAAGTCGACGATGACGGTGACGTCATGCTCAGTGAGGACTTCTTTGGCCTTCTCCTCGCTGAAGTCGGTGCCGAAGCCGTCCTTCATGACCTGGACCTCACCGGCGGCGCTCTTCAGGATGCAGTCGGCCTTGGTGGGATCCACGTCAGCGCCGGAGTAACCGGCGGCGGCCATAATACGGCCCCAGTTGGCGTCCTTGCCGAACAGAGCGGCCTTGAACAGAGTGGAACCGGCGATGGAACGGGCCACCAGACGGGCGTCCTGCTCGGTGGGCAGACCATAGGCCTCCACCACCATCAGATGCTCGGCGCCCTCCCCGTCGGAGGCGATGCGGCGGGCCATATCCACGCAGATGTGCTCCACCAGGCCAGCCAGAGCGGCCTTGTCCTCCTCGGTCTCGATGGCCACGCCGGAAGCACCGTTGGCCAGCAGGAACAGGGAGTCGTTGGTGGAGGTATCACCGTCAACGGTGGTCATGTTGAAGCTCTTGTCGGCAGCGGCCTTCAGGATGGGCTGCAGAACAGAGGCGTCCACCTTGGCGTCGGTGGTGACGAAGGACAGAGTGGTGGCCAGGTTGGGGTGGATCATGCCGGAGCCCTTGGCCATGGCGCCGATGCGGATGGTGCCGCCGGACAGCTCCAGCTCATAGGCGGATTCCTTGCGCTTGGTGTCGGTGGTCATGATGGCCCACGCGGCATCGGAGCCCTTGTCGGGAGACAGCTCGGGCACGATGCGGCGGACGCCGTCCAGGACCTTCTCAACGGGGAGCTGCTGGCCGATAACGCCGGTGGAGCAGACGAAGACCTCGTCCTCGCCCAGACCCAGCAGCTTCTCAGCCTCTTCCTCAACCAGCTTGGCGTTGCGCAGACCCTGCTCGCCGGTGGCGGCATTGGCGTTGCCGCTGTTGATGACGATGGCCCGGGCCTTGCCCTTCTTCAGGATCTCACGGTCCAGCAGAACGGGAGCGGCGCAGAACTTGTTGGTGGTGAACAGCGCGGCGCAGGAAGCGGGAGTCTCAGAGTAGAGGATGCAGACATCGGGCTTCTCAGCCTTGCGGCTCTTGATGGCGGCGTAGACGGCACCGGCCTTGTAGCCCTTGGGAGTAGTGATGCCGCCTCCAACGATTTCCTTATATGCCATAGATGACCATACCTTTCCGCCATGCTCCGGAGCGGGTGCGCTTGGCCCCACTCGCCGTCACGGCAAATGAATTTTGGCAGCCGCGCCCCTCCGGACGCGGCGCCGTTTTGATGCGTTGAAGCGTATCCGCCCTGTCAGACAGGATCAGGGATACTGGGGAGCCACCATCAGGCCGGTGGTCTCGGGCAGGCCGCAGATGAGGTTCATGTTCTGGATGGCCTGGCCGGCTGCGCCCTTGCCGATGTTGTCGATGACGGAGCTGACGATCAGGCGATGGGTGCGGGCGTCGTAGGTGGGAGTCATGTCGCAGAAGTTGGTGCCGGCCACCCACTTGGTCTGAACGGGCTTGCTGGCGGGGAACACATGGACGAAGTACTCATCCTTGTAGAAGTCGCTGTACAGCTTGTAGAGCTCGTCGTTGGTGATGGGAGCCTTCAGCGTGGCATAGATGGTGACCTCGATGCCGCGGACCTGGGGCAGCAGATGGGGCTGGAAGTTGATGTACTGCCAGGTGTCGGGCTTCATCAGATCCTTGCCGGTGATGTAGGCGATGTTCTGCTCGATCTCGGGGGTGTGGCGGTGACCGCCGCCCAGAGCGTAGGAGCAGAAGCTGCCGGAGGCCTCGGTCAGCAGCTTGTTCAGAGCGGGCCGGCGGCCGGCACCGGTATAGCCGCTCTTGGCGTCGACAACGATGGTGTTCTCCACGATCATGTCGTTCTTCAGGGCGGGATACAGGCCCAGAGTGGTGGCGGTGGGATAGCAGCCGGGGTTGGCGATGAGGCTCTTGCCCTTGGCGCGGTCACGGAAGATCTCGGGGATGCAGTACACGGCGTCGTGGCTCAGCTGGGGATTGGGATGCTTCGCGCCATACCACTTCTCCCACACGTCGGGATCACGGAACCGGATGTCGGCGCCGATATCGATGAGCTTCTTGCCGCCGGCGATGACCTTCTCGGCATACTGAGAGACCTCACCGGAGGGAACGACGATGAAGACAACGTCACTGTCCTCGATGATGGTGTCCAGGGTCTTGGGATCGTTCAGATCCATGATCTCGCTGTCATAGAAGCCCACCAGAGCGGGGTGGGAATCCTGGATCTTGGTACCCACAGCGAAGGTATCCGCCACATGGGCCAGCTCGGTCTCAGGATGATTGATCATCAATCTGAGGAGCTCGCCGCAGACATAGCCGGTGGCGCCGATGAAAGAATAACGAATCATGACTTTGTCCTCCTTAAAACATTTGATTTTTCTCAACTTGGGACTGTTTTTGGGAATTCTCACAGAAAAATGAGTTTTGCATGATGATTCTGTTGAAATCTTCACGCTTTTATTGTATAATTTTTGACTGAAATGTACAAGCGAACTTTTTTTCTGCCGAAAATTCCAAACTGGAATACGGGTTTTCTCAGAGAGAACGGGGGAACTATTTATGAGTATCCGCAAATATCAGGCGTATCTGAAGACCATTGAGACCGGGAGCATCACCAAAGCGGCGGCGCAGCTGGGGTACACCCAGTCGGCGGTGAGCCGGATGATCGCGGACCTGGAGGACAGCTGGGGCGTGACGCTGCTGTCCCGGAACCGGCCCGGTGTGGAGATCAGCTCCGAGGGAATGCTGCTGCTGCCCGCCATGCAGGCGGTGGCCAAGGACTATGCGGACCTGCAATACGCGGTGTCGGAGATCCACGGGCTCCACTCGGGCCTCATCCGCATCGGGGCATTCACCAGCGTGGCCACGGGCTGGCTGCCGCTGATGATCAAGTCCTTCCATGAGAAGTACCCCAACATCACCTTCCAGCTCATCAACGGTGAGTACAACCAGATCGAGACTTGGCTGCGCCGGGGCATCATCGACTGCGGCTTCCTGGCGCTGCCGGTATCCAACGATCTGGAGGGCCGGTTCCTCCTCCAGGACTCCCTGGTGGTGGTGATGCCGCCGGACCATCCCATGGCGAAGGAGGCCACCTTCCCGGTGGACCGCCTGAACTCAGAGGATTTCATCTCCCTGAAGGAAGAACAGGACCATGAGATCAGCCACTTCCTGGATCACCTGAAGCAGAAGCCCAACATCCGGTATGAGGTGAGCAACGACTTTGCCATCCTGGCCATGGTGGAGTGCGGCCTGGGCATCAGCGTGGTCCACGAGCTGATCCTCCATCCCAACCGGTTCGGCATCGTGAAGAAGCCCTTCGACATTCCCCAGACCCGGGACATCGGCGTCGCGGTGGATCCCAGTTCTCCCTCCTCCACCATCACCCGTCTGTTCGTGAAGTACGCGGAGGAATGGGCCAAGGAGCTGCGTCCGGCCATCCAGCTGGAGATGGGAACGGCTCAGTGAGGAGCAGATCCGTCTCCTTCAAAGATTTCCCTATTATCATATCAGATTTCTAAGACTATTTCAACCCGTCCAATATCAGTCATTTTCCCTAAAACAAAAGCGGCAAAGGCACGAGGAAGAAAACCGGGCAGCGGAGGCACCTGTTCTTCCCCCGCTTTACCGCTGGGAAAAGATCACTTTGTGAAATATCGAAGACTGTTTGACAGAGTTTCAAATCTTGGAGGACGGGCCGCGGGGCCCGTCCTCCAATTTATGAAATGTATGTGTACAGGACGGAAGGCTGCTTAGAAGATGCCCTGAGCCATCATGGCGTCGGCGACCTTCTGGAAGCCGACGATGTTGGCGCCAGCCACCAGGTCGTAGCCCAGGCCATAGCGCTCGGCGACCTCGACGGA